>JAZOAC010000136.1:0-4166 GCA_045595285.1 Kiritimatiellia bacterium
AGAGAATCAATCGCAAGCCCCCTGAAAAGATCCCGCCGTCCCTGAAAAAGCGATTTGAAAGTCGAGACCAGAAGAGACTTGCCGAACCGACGCGGACGCGCCAGGAAGAACTGACTGCCGATCGAATCGTTGACAAGCGGATACAGCACTTCGGTCTTATCGACATATGTGTACCCACGGGTTATCAGCCCCTCAAAGTTGTAGGTATCTGTCGCTATCGGTTTCATCGACTGACAATTATACCATATTGACCCTCTTGTTTCCATTCTGGGGCAAGACCTCACAACTGGGGCCGAATGAGGCCACAGAAAACTCCTGTTACACTCCGTGAAACACCGTATTATTGCGTTTTTTCGGGCAGACGCTCCAAGCGCGCATAGTTGATGCGCAGTCTGCCCGCTTCGCCTTCGCGGATAAGCAGATAGTACCTGAAATCATCCCCCTGCTTGGCGAACTCGATCACATACCGCTGCTTCCCGGACTTTCCGCGAGGCGTCGCAATGCGGGCATTCGCGTTTTTCAGAGGATCCGGATTGCGCAGCACGATCGTCCACGTCCTCGTGCCAGGCTGCTCCATTTCAAGATCGACGATAAACCGGAATCTCGTGCCCGCTTTTCCCTTCCACACCTCAGGCGGCATCTCCATGCGGTGATTCCCTCCTGACATCTGATACCACCCGTCCTTGACCGGCACAGGCTTTCCGCCTGACAGTCCGGCCATGAACCGGCATTCCTTCATCGGATCGACGCTTTCCCACAAGAGCGCGCCATCCGACCGCACCGCCTTAACCTCCGCCGATATCGGACGTCCGCCGACACCAAAGCAGTTGACCGGAGTCACGACAATCCGATAGGTGCGACCAGCATCGAAATACCCGGAGGAAAGCGAATAGGTCAACATCGGCTGACGTTCATGCGACGGCAGCCAAAACTGCCCGAACTCGTCCTGACGGGCAAGCTTGCACCCTTTGTCGTCCTCAATCTCAAGACGATAGATGTACACTCCGTGCGGACCTTCAGCCTTCGGGAAGGATATCTCCAGTTTCTCGCATGGCATCCCCTTCGGCACGACGGAAAGCTTCGCTCCGGACGCAAACTGCGGAACAGGTTCCGATGCGGAAGTTCTCTCCCTGCGGTACGGAGCCGTCGCGGGATTGAACGGAAGCGGAATGGTCCATACCGGCGCATCGGTGTACTCCCTGCCGTCGCGGACGTCAAAGCGCCTGACGACAAGCCTGTCGGCATAGACCTCCATCAATGCGACGTCATGCGACGGCTTGCCCCGCGGCGCACCGCCTACGGCATGGCCGCCCCAAGATGAAAGACAACCGAGACTGACGGTTGTAAAAGCGCCCTGCCAGATGTTCAGTTCGCTTCGCAGCGACCCGTGGGCGTGCCCCGTGAACACTACAGCGCGAGGATATTTCGAGTAGAATTTCCTTCGTTCGGACGAACCCCACGTGATGGAACTGTCGGTCGTGGCCTGCGGCGGAATATGGTCAAACACGAAAACCGGCTTGTCCGGATATTTCGCGCAGACCTCATCAAGCATCGCCTTTGCGCGCCCATAGTCGATCCACTGAGGGAACACGATCAGCGGATATCCCTTGAAATCGATGGACGCATACGGTTCGTGCGGAATCTCAAGCAGACGGCGGACGTCCTTCATCACCTCCTGCCAAGGTTCCTTTCTGCGAAGACGGTCATGATTGGCGTATACCCACACCTCCTCGGGCTTCTTGTCCCTGAAGCTCTCGCTGTACACCTTGCGCAGAGACTGGAATCCCGTAGGGTAATACAGATCGGCGATGTCGCCGCAATTCACGACAAGATCCACTTCGTGCCTTGCGAACAGTTCACACGCCGCGCGAACGCGGGAACAACTCTCCATGGTCTTGTGCACGTGGGTGTCGGTCATGAGCCCGGCCTTCCACAATGGCTTGCCGCCGTCAGCCCCCCACATGCGAACGAACGGTGCCGCGCCGACCGCAGCCGCGCCTGACAGGAATTCCTTGCGCGTCGCTAAAAGTTTTGCCTTCTCGGACATATCACACGCTCCTTGTGTCTGCATATTATACACCATATCCGCCGGAAGCCTCCGCAGACGGCTCTATCGTATCGTAACCGTGAACGAACCCTCTCCACGGACGCTGACGACACCGATGGAATCCGACGCGAAATGCTTTCTGACATTCTCGTCTGATACGCGGCTGTAGCCGTAGACTCCTCTCGGCATCTTGACCCCGCCGACAAAAAGGTGCTTGACGCGCACGGATATGCCGTCCGCTATGTCCAGAACACCATTATCGGCAAAACTGAGTGTCGCCTCCTTGCCGAACACCGGCTGTGCCCTGACACCTTCCTGCGCATCCACCACCAATCGGCCGTCGCCGGAAACGGCCACCTCGCTCACGTTCGTCCATGCCGCGTCATGCGCCAGCGTCACCGTCCCGCGTTCCACTTCCAGTCTGCCGCACGATGAACTTATCGCATTCGTCAGCATCATTGTTCCGGGCGAATCGAACTTCAGCGAGATTCCCCCTGCGAACGGCACATGATCGACAAACGAAGAACGCGTTGTGACATTGTTCGTAATCAGAAGAATCGAACCCATATCGCCGACGATTTTAGAACGCCCGATATACACGCCGTCAACAGCCTTGTCCGCAACCTGCAATTGGCCGACGCACTGTCTCGTACCATGAATATCAAGAACGGAGCCGTTCCTTCCCCTCAGGCCGCCAGTCATGTAAAATGAAGTATAATCCCCAAGCCCGCACACATGGTCAACCATGAAATCCATCCTGCCGCCGTCTTCGCGGATAGCAAGATGCTTTATGGAATTTGTTCCAACCTCAAAGACTGCATTGCCGCCACCACCTACATAGTATCCGCTCTCCGCGTTTCCATTATAGTAGGTAACCGTTTCCCCGGAGAAACGGACCGTACCATACCCGCCTTGTATGAACGTCCACGGAAAATCAGCGCCGCCCTCAATCCGCACTTCACTTCCTTCGGCTACGTACAGTTTCTGATTGGACTCATTAGCCGACTGGAAAAACGCCTTGAATATATTTGTCGAAGCAGGCTGCGCACGGAAATAGTAGCCTGAGGAGCTACTCGCCATCTTAACCGAGAACGCCTTCTCTACCACAGCGTTGCTGAGATACATGTAATTCACAGCCGCTCCGGTGGTCACCCCACCAATCTTCGCATAAAAAGTGGGCGTTTTTCCACTTTCAACTCCGGTTGATGTCGTAACCGTACCCGACAGCGTAAAGTTACCGCTGTTCATGTCCATACGGGCATCCCACACATTCCTGCCCGACATAACCATCGATCCATCGCCTCCTTTAGTGAAGGGAACAACTGCCGTCGTGCCTCCAAGAAAACGGGACACCGTTTTTTTGGGAAGACTCCATATATGCGTATCCGTAACCCGAATCGGAGTCTCAAAGACATAGTTAACGGTCTCCCCGTCTTCTGCCGGGGATGTCCCAGTTATACCTCCCGCTCCTACGGAAAGAAGCGCGGTCTCTCCATTCTTTGCAAACGTAAAGCTGCTTGCCAACAGGTTCAAACCGGCAAACGCGACTGGGCGATCCACTGTGGACACGAAACCAACTGCGTCTGCGGAAGAGAATGTAGGTGTGCAGAAACCGGTAAAATCAGGCACGGTTCCTGACGCCCAGTTCCCCGCTTCTGCAATCGAGGAATCTGATGCCGCACCCGTCCACGAATCAACCGTCTCATGCTTCGCCACGACAAGCTCTCCGCTTTTAAGCCAAGGGCATGAATCATCGCCGGCGTGAAATTCACCCGTCAGGGCTACGCCATCAACAGTAAGCGACTTCAGCGTAAGGCGAGATTCGGCGGGAAGTGAAAGCGATGCTCCTTCACCTGAAACGACCAAATCAACATTACCGTCAGAAAACGGCTGTGTCGATGAAGTCAGAGTCCCTGAAAGAACCAGGCTTGTCACACCTTGCAGAGCATAGCTCGCAGTTGAATTCAGATTAAGTTTACCGTTTTCCGAGACGACAACACTTCCGACATTCGGGAATGAAGAAGCACCGGTTATCTCAAATCCGCCGGATGTCACTTTGATATCACCGGTCATCGTGCTTGCGCGACCGCCGAATCGCTGCGTGAATGCAGCATCCGCG
>JAZOAC010000137.1:0-22323 GCA_045595285.1 Kiritimatiellia bacterium
CGTATCCTTGCTCTTGGCTGCCGGAAGACGATTCCGGAGACGTCGATAAGATGCCGCGAACTTGGAGGCGTGTATATTGCCGCGCATATCGACAGGCCGAACTTCAGTGTGTATTCCCAGCTTGGCGGCATTCCGGAAGGGTATTTCGACGCCGTGGAGTTCAGCCGCACCGCAGATGAGCGAGTGTGGTTGCCTAAGGCTCAGGGATACGCGGTGATGCGATCATCAGACGCGCACAATCTTGACGACATCGCAAAGGTCTGGACCGAAGCGAATATGGAAGACTTCTCCATTTCAGGACTCAAGGCCATGTTTGAATCGAATGCGATGGGTATGTCTCCACGACTTGTTAGATTCTGACCATTTTGCGGATGATTTATTAGAAAGGTAAACCATGAAAGAAAAGATAAAAGTAGGGATCGTCGGTTGCGGGTTCGTTGGCGGTGCGCTGAAGGCATGGCTTGAAGAGAACAACTCCGATGGTTGCGAGATATACATCTCTGATCCCGCGAAGGGATTCAACGACGACCTGTCGAATGTTGATGTTGCCTTTGTGCAGATACATGTTCCTACGGAAGATGACGGCACTCAGGATTTGACCTTGATGAGAGATCTGATAAGCAGACTGCCGGATGTGCCGGTTTTTGTGCGGACTACCATTCTTCCCGGAACGAGCGAACTGCTGTCGAATGAAACTGGGCATAGCGTTTATTTCATGCCGGAATTCCTGACGGAGCGTACTCACATTGAGGATTTCAAGACTCAGCCGATGGTGTTTACTGGTGCGATTGAATTGTTGTGCAAGATATTCAAGGGCAAGACGTTCACGACAATGACACCGCTTGAGGCAGAGATCACAAAGTACGCCCATAATGTCTTTGGGGCATACAAGGTCACGTATTTCAATGCTGTCAATGAATATTGCAGAAAGATGGGGGCTGATTGGGCGCGAGTGCATGCCGGTATGCTTCTTTCCGGCTACATCAATGACACTCATACTTACGTTCCAGGACCGGACGGCAAGTATGGTTACGGCGGCAAATGCTTTCCGAAAGATGTCAATGCCTTCGCCAAAATGACGGAAGATACGTCACTTGGTCGTCTTCTTGCCCCGTTGCATGAGCTCAATGTCCATTTCCGTGGTTTCGAAGAGCGGATATGACCGTCGTCCATTAGGATGGGTGTCTATTCGTCGTTGACATGGCTGACGTGGTCCAGGATGTCGTTGACGGGACTGTAGTCGGGATCGTATTCAGGAATGACGAAACCGGCTATTCCGTTTTGCGCGTTGCTGGCGCAGATGACGGTTCGTTTCGTCTGAAGCAGCCGGAATGCGTTGTCGTCGGGACATGCGGCGCCGTGTGGGAGGGCGAGGATCTGCATGCCGTCGGTGAATGGGTGACGGACAAGGTGCATGGTCGACAGTTCAAGGCGCGGGAGATAACCTGCGCAACGCCCCGTTCTGCCACCGGCATCGAACGCTATCTCGCCTCTGGACTGATAAAGGGTATCGGTCCAGAGTACGCAAAGCGCATAGTGGCGAGGTTCGGCGAGGACACGATTGAGATACTCGACCATCATTCCGGACGGCTCCGCGAAGTGCAAGGCATCGGCGATGCACGGCTTGCGAAGATCAAGAAAAGCTGGGAGAGCGAACGCGGTACACGCGAAGTGATGATCTTCACGCAGAGCTATGGGATATCCGTCGCAAAGACGGCCAAGATATACCGTATGTACGGTCCTGACTCCATCGCAATCATAAAGTCAGACCCGTACCGCCTTTGTCGCGACATTTGGGGGATCGGTTTCGCGACTGCCGACAAGATCGCTATGTCGGTAGGCATGGCGAAGGACGCCCCCGAACGTGCGCGCGCGGCCATAATCCACACTCTCCAGACAGAGGCAGACGATGGTGGACACTGCTGGACGTCGGAGCCCGAACTTCTTCTCCATGCGCAGGAGCTTGTCGGGATATCGGTCGAGAAGCTCGCCGAGGCGCTCAAACTTGAATTGGTGGAAGGCCGGATTGTCGTCGAACGGGAAGGACGCGCGCTTTCGGCCGATGATACGCTCAACGATGCTGACGACGGAATGCGCCGGGTATATCTAACCGACCTGTACTGGGCGGAACGCCGTGTGTCCAGAAAGCTGCAAAAACTTTTTTCGTCCCCCCGCTCCTATGACTCGATCGATGCCGAACGGGCAATCTCCTGGTGGGAGAGAAAAACAGGTTTCCGGCTTGCGCCTGCACAGGAACGCGCAGTGCGCACATCGCTTGAGAACAAGGTAAGCATAATAACGGGTGGCCCTGGCGTCGGCAAGACCACGATTGTCCGTGCATTGGTCGATATCTACGCCGCACGCAAGAACGCCAAAGGCGAGCCTTTGATTTCGGTGCAGACCGCCGCCCCGACCGGCAGGGCGGCAAAACGCCTTTCCGAGTCCACAGGAGTTCCGTCCCAGACGGTTCACCGTCTTCTGAAGTACAATCCGCAGACCCGCAGGTTCACGTTTGATTCCGGAAATCCGCTTACAGGCGATGTGTTTGTGTTCGATGAGATGTCGATGGTGGACATCCGTCTGATGGACAGTCTCCTTGACGCTATGCCGGATAGCGCCACGCTCATCATAGTGGGAGATACTGACCAGCTTCCGAGTGTCGGTCCTGGTAATGTACTTCACGATCTCATCGGTTCCGGAGTCATTGCGTGTTCGAGGCTCACTGAGATATTCCGTCAGGACAATTCCGGACTGATAGTGCGCAATGCGCATCGCGTGAATGCCGGGGAGGGGTTCGAGCTTCCGGCCTCTGATGTAGACAGCGACTTTTATTTCATAGCCCAGAATGATCCGGAGAAGACTCTTTCGTTTGTCTTGGACTTCATGACGACGCGCATACCGCGGAAGTTTCGCATGGATCCGATGACGGATGTCCAGGTGCTAACGCCGATGCGACGCAATGCCCTTGGGACCGAAAACCTGAATATGCTGCTGCAGAAGCGTTTGAATCCGGAGGGACCTGCCGTCCAGCGCGGAGCGGTGCTGTTCAGGAAGGGTGATCGCGTTATGCAGTTGCGGAACAACTATGACAAGGACGTGTACAATGGCGATGTCGGCTTTGTTGCCGAGGCATATCCCGGGGATCGCAGACTGGTGGTGCTGTTCGATGGCAGGCCGGTGGAGTATTCCTCGGGCGATCTTGACGAACTCACGCTTGCGTACGCCACGACTATACACAAATCGCAGGGAAGCGAATATCCTGCAGTGATCGTGCTTCTGCACAACCAGCACTACATGCTACTCCAGAGGAATTTGCTGTACACTGCGATTACGCGCGGGAAGAAGCTGGTGCTCGTGATAGGATCGCGTTGGGCGGCAGGCAAGGCCATCGAGACCAATACAGTCAGGGGGCGTCGTACTTCGCTTGCGGAACGGCTTGCTGCCGTCCAATAACCGTTTTGCATTGCGGTCCTCTTTCCCCATTGTCTTCAATGCGCCGCACATGAAAGGGATCGCAGCGAAAAAAAAAAGACGTAAGCGGTGCGAAGGGGATGGCATAGTTTCCGGTCGCGAAAGTTCTTTTAGGTCTTTTCGTCCCTTCCGTCAGGCAAGACCATCGTTGTTGAAAATGTATTCCACTGTGAATGTCAAAGAGAATATGGTACAACAACCGCACTTTTTATTCAGCGAAGGTTTATGAGGATCAATTTGAGCGATGTGAAGAGTTTTGCGAATCAAAGTAGTAAGAGGCCGCTGCATTTACCATTCTCGAGATGACGACTTGGATGGCGTATGCGGCGGCGCTGAAGGCGACGTCGCCTGTATTCAGTCTTTCGGTGAAGTATGACTGTGTTCGGCAGTGCGCTGGCAATGAGACGTTGATGTATTCTTCTCGGTGGAACGGTGGGCGATCTTGACGGCGTGATATTTTAAAGGGATGGATGGAAGCACCCGGTTTAACATGCCGGTTTGTCCGTCCCAGTTTGCTCTTATTTGCGGGAATTGCGGGAATTGTACCAAATGGGCGTGTATATGTAGTATAATGCTTGGAGAAAGGAAGATGCGATGAAGAAGAATTTCGGAAAGAAGAATTGGCTGTTCCCGATGCCGGTTCTGATGATCGGCACATACTGTAATTATGAACGAAGATAACTGCAATGCCGTTGGACGCATTCTCAATTGCGCCGTTGAAGAATCGGCACTCTCAGACGGCAAGCCCGACGCGGCGAAAATGAAGCCGATCTGCTATGACCCTTGCGCACATGTCTACCGCGTTATGGGCGATGCGGTCGCCAAGGCGTTTTCGTGCGGCAGGGAGATATGATACATTCACATCAACGTCAGGCATCTGAGTAAAACGGTTATATGAAAATTAAGATCTGAAGAATCATGCCTTTGTCGGGCTTAAAGTCGGATTTTATGTATTGTATAAATAGTGCTATAATATGGGGGATTTAACGGAGATGCTGAAATGGCGCAACTTGAACACATAGATGCGATTGAAAGGCGGCTGTGGAGTGCGGCCGATACGTTGCGGGCGAATTCCAATTTTGCCGCGAACGAGTTTTTCATGCCCGTCATGGGTCTGATATTCCTGAGGCATGCCTATAGCCGGTTTTTGATGGTCAAGGATGAGGTCGTCAAATCGCTGCCGACAAGAGGCGGTAAGACGCGTGCGCTTGTGAAGGAGGATTTTTCGACGAAGGGTGCGGTATTTCTCCGCCCGGAAGCACAGTTTGATTATCTTGTGGGATTGCCTGATTCCGCCAACCGCGCAGAGGCGATCATCAAGGCGATGGAGTCCATTGAAGAGGATTATGAAACGCTGAAAGGTGTGCTGCCGAAAGAAGAATATAACGAGCTGGATAATGAAATTCTCGGTCAGCTTCTCCGTAAATTGAACCCCGAAGAACTTAAGAAAATGTCGGGCGATGTGTTCGGTCGCATTTACGAGTACTTTCTTACGCAGTTTGCCGGCACGAAGGCGCATGACGGCGGCGAATTCTTTACCCCTGTTTCACTGGTGTCATTTATTGCGAAGGTTCTTGAGACGGAATCTGGCGTTGTTCTTGATCCCGCATGCGGATCGGGCGGTATGTTTGTGCAGTCAGCCCGTGTCGTTGAGCGGCAGAACAAGAATCCTTCGGAAAGACTTACCTTTTTCGGAATGGAGAAGAACGCGACGACGATCCGTCTCGCCAAGATGAATCTCGCCGTTCATGGTCTTGAAGGTGACATTGCCAAGGCGATATCTTATTATGAAGACCCGCACGAGCTGATCGGCAAGGCTGATTTCGTGATGGCGAATCCACCGTTCAATGTCGACGAAATTGATGCGGATAAAATCAAGAACGATCCGCGTCTGCCGTTCGGCTTGCCGAGCGTGAACGACAAAGGTAAGGTTTCGAATGGCAACTACGTCTGGATCAGCTACTTCTACAGTTACCTGAACGAGCATGGCCGTGCCGGATTCGTGATGGCGGCGGGCGCGGAGTCCGCGGGACGTGGTGACGCGCTTGTGCGGCAGAAGTTGGTAGAGACCGGAGCGGTTGATGTCATGGTTTCGATCCGATCAAACTTCTTTTACACGCGCACGGTTCCGTGTGTCCTTTGGTTCCTGAATCGTGCCAAGAAGACAGTTGAACAGAAAGACAGAGTGCTGATGATTGATGCGCGGAACGTCTATCGCAAGGTAACGCGCAAGATCAATGACTTTTCTCCCGAACAGGAACAGAATCTGCTTGCCATCGTCTGGCTCTACCGCGGCGAGACGAAACGTTACAAGGAACTGCTTGCGGAATATCGTAAAAACGGCGAGGATGAAGCGGCGGATTGGTTGGAAGAACGCTTCCCGGACGGAAAGTATTGCGATGTGGAAGGGCTGGTTAAAGCCGTCACGCGCGAAGAAATCGCGGCGAACGACTGGTCGCTTACTCCTGGACGTTATGTGGGCGTAGCCGAGAAGGATGACGGCGATGAAGATTTTGCCGAGAAGTTCGCGTCGCTCCATGAAGAATTACGCAAACTCAATGCCGAGGCGGCGACACTCGCAAAGAAGATTGACGTCAATTTCAAGGAGCTGATGGGATGAAAAATGTCGTGTCTAAAAAGTCGGATCGCAGACTGAGCCTTTTTGCGCGTGTTGTGGCGCTTATAGAGGAGGCGCGGCAGAAGGTGGCGTCGGTTGCCAATCTTGCGCAGGTTTACACCAATTACGAAATCGGTCGCCAGATCGTCGAGGAGGAACAAGGCGGCAAGCGTCGCGCGGAGTATGGAAAACAGGTGTTGATTGATTTGTCGCAGAAATTGACGGCCAGATTTGGTAGAGGGTGGAGTGTTGACAACCTTGAAAAAATGAGAAGATTTTTCCTTCTCTATTCTCATGTTGAGATTTCCGCAAACCCTTTGCGGAAATCTGACGGCGATGAGAAATCCGCAAAGGTTTTGCGGATTTCCAGCGGGGAAGATTTGGTGACAACCTCTCGCCAATTTCCGCACTTCACGCTCGGCTGGTCGCACTATCTCCTCTTGATGCACATAGCCGATCCAGTAGAGCGCGCATTCTACGAACGCGAGGCGGCAGAGCGACTTTGGACATTCACTCAACTTGAGCGTATGTATCGTACTTCAATTTTCGAGCGACTTCAGATTTCCAAAGACAAGGAAAAGGTCCGTGCGCTGATGAACCGCCCCGCGCCCGATGTTGAGGTGGCTGGCGAAGCGCTAAAGGATCCGGTCGTCACGGAATTCCTCGGAACGCCAGACAAATATTCCGAAGGCGAACTTGAGGACCGCATCTTCGACCACATTCAGGACTTTATGTTGGAGATGGGCAAGGGCTTCACATTCCACGGACGTCAGGTGCGGTGCCTTATCGGTGATCATAGCTACTATGCCGATCTTGCGTTCTATAACCGTTTCACTCGTTCGTTCTTCGTCATCGACCTCAAGCTAAAAAAGGTCGGACACGACGAGCTAGGGCAGATGCAAACCTACATCAACTACTTCGATCGCAAGATCAAGTTGCCGGACGAGAACCCGACAATTGGCATTCTGCTTACGTCGGAAAAGGTAGATCAAGCACTGGTGGAGATGTTTACGCCTGATTCAGAGAAAAACCGCATTTTCGTGAAGCAGTACACAAGCGTCTTGCCGTCCAAGGCGGCGCTCAAACGCATCGTCATCGAGGAAAAGCGCAAGTTCGAGAAGGAAAAGCTTCTCGCCCTCGCCGCAAGGAAAGGCGGCGGGGCGTGAGCACTCTTTGCAACATTATTTCGAAGCATGGAGGTCTGATTCAAACGGGGCCTTTTGGTTCGCAGTTGCATGAATACGAATATGTGGATGTAGGCGTGCCTGTCGTAATGCCAAAAGACATTGTCGGTGGCAAAATTAATTATGGTACGATTGCTCGTGTTTCAGAAGAGAAAGCATCTCAACTGCATCGGCACAAATTGCAAGCAGGCGATATTGTTTTCCCGCGAAGAGGTGATATCGGGAAGTGTGCTTTTGTCTCTAAAAATGATGCGGGATGCCTCTGTGGAACAGGTTGTCTGAAAATCACGGTACCTGATGCAGTTTTGTCGCCACGTTTCTTGTTTTACTTTTTGGGATTGCCAGAGTCCGTAAAATGGCTTGAAAACAATTCAACAGGTTCAACAATGATGAACCTAAATACTGATATTCTTGGACGAATCGAAATACCTGATTTGCCTATAGAACAGCAGCGCCGGATTGCCGACGTGCTTTCCGCGTATGACGACTTGATCGAGAACAACCGCCGCCGCATCGCCATCCTCGAAGAGACGACTCGACTTACTTACCGCAAGTGGTTCAATGAAAATAGCTCTTTGACAGCATCAGTGAGAATCGGAGAATTCATTGAGCTTCAAAATGGTTTTGCTTTTAAGAGCAATACTTTTGTGGAGACAGGGCAGTATAAGATTATAACTATTAAGAATGTTAAAGATGTAATTGTAGATAGTGGAAATGTTGCATTTGTTAATAGGATTCCAGAACGAATGCCAATTCATTGCCGAATTCACCCAAGGGATATTCTCTTGTCTCTGACAGGTAATGTTGGTCGTGTGAGCATTGCAATAGATCATGATGGACTATTGAATCAACGAGTAGCGAAGGTGAAGAGTGACTTCCCTTGGTGTTCGTTGTTGTTTCTTACAAGCAACGAATCTTTTAGCCTGATGAATAATCTGGCAGTTGGTGCTGCCCAGCAGAATTTAAGTCCAGTAAAGCTATGTAATGAGTTTGTCGAGATGCCGATACACGTTAAAATGGCGCAGATTGAAAAATTAGTGGCACCATTGTTTGATCAGATTGTTTTATTAGCTCAACAAAACACCGCCCTTGCCGCCGCCCGCGACATGTTGTTGCCGAGGTTGATGAAAGGATTTAGTAACTGAAAGGAGACACTATGAACGTAAAAATCATTAAATGTTTTATTGCTTCGCCTTCTGATGTTCAGGAGGAGAGGATCGCATGCGATGAAGTTGTAGAATCGATTAATCGATCTCTCGGGGTGTCTCTAAACATTCGCTTGGAAACCGTGAGATGGGAAAAGGATGCTCATGCAGCAGTAGGGACAGACGGGCAGGCTGTAATAAACGAACAGCTGCATCCAGAAGATGCAGCCTTCTTCATAGGCATCTTCTGGACTAGATTTGGAGCTCCAACGCCTCGTGCCGAGTCTGGAACGCAAGAAGAATTTGAACTGGCATACAAAAGATGGCAAGAGACTAAAAATAATAGAATTCAGTTTTATTTCAAGGAAGATAATCCGTCGTATAATGCACTTGATGGAGATCAATTTGTGAAGTTGAAAGCGTTCAGGGAGAAAGTCAGTGTGTGTGGATGTTTTTATAAAACGTTTAAGAGTAAAGAAGAGTTTGCGAAGATTCTAAGCGAGGCATTGCAAAAGGAGATAATTGGTATATTTAAGAGATCTATCAGCGATGCAGAGGTTGACAGCATTCAACAACGCTTGGATAACGAGTTACGTGATGCGCTGTCTGTGTATTCTAATCCAGACATAGTATGGATAGATAGAAAAATTTGTGAAAGCCAGAATCTTAATCACTCTCTAGCAGAATCATACGATAAGGCATATGACGCTTCTATTTTGATAAGTAACGATGATTCATGTGTTATTAAAGCACCGCCGCAACATGGGTTAACCTGTTTGTCGTATTACCTACGTGCAGAAGCATGGCGTCAGCGCAAAGCATACGTGTATATAGATGCGGGGACTATAAAATTGCGGAAACTGGAGGATACAGTTCAAGAGCAATTAGATATGTTTAAGACAACAAACATTGCAGGAATCATCATTGATGCATGGAAACCCGATATGGGGAATGCACAGAAAATAATTGAATTAATAAGTGAGAAATTTCAAAATACCAGACTGATAATTATGATGTCGAGTCTTGAATCCATTCAAGCCTTGAAGATGACTCCAATAAAGATTGATCGTGCCCTAAAATGTTTGCATTTGCTACCATTAACCAAGGGCGGAATCAGAAAGGCCGTTGCTTCATGTGTGTCTAAGTTTAGTGCAGATGAGAATTCAGTGTTAAATAAAATTGTTTTGAACATGGAAGTTCTAAACATACATAGAACCCCCATGAATTGCTGGACCTTATTAAAAGTTGCAGAAGAGAACTTTGATATTGGTCCGGTAAACAGAACGGAGATGCTTGAACGAGTATTGTTTATTTTGTTCAACTTGAATGATATTCCAAGTTATACAACGAAGCCAGACGCAAAAGATTGTGAGTGTGTGCTTGGTGATTTTTGCGAGATATTAATAAAGGAATTCAGGACAGACTTTACCGAAGAGGAATTTCGAAAGAATACATCATCTTTCATAGCTAAGAAATTAATTGATGTTGATATTAGCCTACTTTGGACGATTCTGACGACAAATAAGATAATAGTCCATGTTTACGGGTCTTATTATCGATTCGCTGCATCTTTTTGGCTGTTTTATTTTGCGGCAAAACGAATGGAATTGGACAACTCGTTCAAAGATTATGTTTTAAGTGATAGGCATTATGCACAATATCCAGAAATTATAGAATTCTATACGGGAAGTGGAAGAGACAAAGCTGATGTTCTAAAATTATTGGATCAGGATTTTGCCGCTACACGTGATATTATGGTGTCTAAACTTAATTTTCCAAGAAAATTTAATCCACTTGACGCATTGATGTGGCAACCATCTAAGAATGATGCAGATCATATGCAGAAGATTATTAATGATGCTGTTGATAAATCTAGTGTTCCCAATGAGATCAAAGACTGTTATGCTGATAAAAGCTATAATTTGGCTCGGCCATATGATCAGTCTATTCATAATTATGTAGAGGGGGCTTCGTTTTTCCAATTTATTCAGCAGATACGTGCCTTGTCCCGTGCGTTGCGAAATAGTGATTATGTCGCACCAGAGCTAAAGTTGCAGATTTTGCAACACATTATTTCGGGATGGACAGAGATTGCGCGTGTCTTATTCTTTATGGCACCAAGTTTGACAAGATTAGGTCGTGCCTACTTTGAAGGTTATGGGTTTTATTTGGATGATGTTTTTCGGAAAGGCGAACCGACAGATAAAGAGTTGTTCGTCAGTATATTACAAGAATGTCCGCACAATGTAATATCTTTGGTGAAGGACGATCTTTCTTCTCAGCGGCAGTCATCATTGTTATATAGATGGGAAGAGAATAATCAAAATGATTTTGCTCATCATTTATACATTCTTTATTTGATCGCGGAACAACCACGCGACTGGGAAAAGAAGGTTCGCCAGTATCTTTCAAGTCTTGGTGACAATTCATTCTATTTGTTGAATACATTGCTGGCATTGAAATACCATAAGAAATATGGGTATATTTCGGCGATTTCAGAGCAGCATATGGCGGGTTTAATCAAAGATTGCTTAGTAAAACATTTTCATTGTAATGCGTCAAACATTGGGCGAAAAGAGATCCCAGAGAATGTAAATCATGATGAGTAATGAATATGTTTATAAAGGCTTTGTCTTAATAGGGCTATTAATTGGGATAGACCTGAACATGGTGGGGACCGTGACTAGGAACAAAAATCCATGACCTGCCGAATCGTCATATCCAGCGCACAGCGCGAATTTGCGAAGGAGCGTAAGTCGCTTGCGGAGTACATCCGCAGTCTGGAGGTGTCATGAGCCAGAAAATCTCCATACGTTTTTACAATGACCGCGAGGTGCGGGCGGTGTGGGACGATGCGGCTTCCAAGTGGTGGTTCTCCGTGTTGGATATCGTCGCCGCAATAAATCGTGAACCCGACTACGCCAAGACGCGTAACTACTGGAAATGGTTGAAGGCCAAGCTGAAGCGCGAGGACGGCCAACTGGTTAGTGTCACTACCCAGTTGAAGTTGAATGCCCCAGACGGCAAGCGTCGAATGTCCGATGTTCTTGATGCCGATGGCGTCATTGCCCTTGCGAAGAAGATTCCCAACGAGCGCGCGACGGCCTTCCTCGACTGGTTCCTGTACAGCGACAACACGGTTGACGGTCAGAGCAAGAAGAAGGCCTACACGCTTTTCGAAAGCGGACTCTTGAAGAACCTTGAGCCGGGGACGGTCAAGTGTCTTCAGCAGATCCACGCCTATCTGTTCGGCGGGCTTTACGATTTCGCAGGGCAGATCCGCACGAAGAACATCTCAAAGGGCGGATTCACATTCGCCAATGCGCTGCATTTCCCGACGACGCTTCCCGCGATCGAGCACATGCCGGAGACGACATTCGGCGAGATCATAGACAAGTACGTTGAAATGAACGTGGCGCATCCGTTCATGGAGGGGAACGGGCGTTCGACGCGTATATGGCTTGATCTGATACTTAAGCGATCGCAGAGGAAATGTGTCGACTGGAGTCGCGTTGACAAGCGGGCCTATCTTGAAGCGATGCGGGAAAGCGTTTCTGATTCTGCCAAGCTGAGGGAGCTGCTGGCGGTTGCGTTGACGGACAAGATCGACGACCGCGAAATGTTCATGAAGGGAATCGACTATTCCTACTACTACGAGGAGACGGAATGACAGCCTACACCGAAGACAACCTTGTGCAGAAGACGACGGCGGAGTATCTGGTCAATTCGCTTGACTGGAATGAGAGCGTCTATGCCATGCACGAGGTCTTCGGCGCGGCGGGAACATTGGGGCGTGTTGATGAGAGCGAGATTTTGCTTATTCGTCATCTGCGGCCGGCCCTTGAACGGCTAAATCCAGGGTTGCCGTCTGTCGTTTATGATGATGGAGTCCGCATTTTGTCGGACATATCAGTGTCGGAGAGTTTAGATTCCATCAATCGCGAGAAATACAAACTCCTTCTCGACGGCATCCCCGTGCGCTATACGGCCGCGGACGGCACGAAGAAGAAGGTTTATCTGCGAGTCTTCGATTTTGACAATTCTGGCAACAATCACTTTCTTTGCGTGCGTGAGCTGTGGCTGCGCGGCTCGCTCGGTCGTCGTCGCCGTGCGGATGTTGTCGGATTTGTGAATGGTGTGCCGCTCGTATTCATGGAACTAAAGAATGTTACGAAGGATATTGCCATCGCCTATCGCGACAATTTCTGTGATTACCGCAAAGTTGTGCCGCAGATTTTCCATTTCAACGCTTTTGTGATTCTGGCAAACGGCATTGATGCGAAAATAGGTACTCATTCCTCTAAGTTCAAGTTCTTTCACGCATGGAAGCGGCTTGCCGAGGATGAACACGGTGCAGTGGATATGGAGACACTACTTAGAGGCACTTGCTCAAAACAAGCGCTTCTCGATCTATTTGAAAATTTCATCGTGTATGACGAGTCAGCGGGGAAGTTGGCTAAAATTCTTGCTCGCAACCATCAGTATCTCGGAGTGAATCGGGCGGTGGAGTCCGTACAGAACCGTAAGGGAGCAGGAGCTAAGTTAGGTGTATTCTGGCATACGCAAGGCTCAGGCAAGAGTTATTCGATGGTTTACTTTACGCGCAAGGTTCATCGCAAACTTGGCGGCAACTTCACATTTCTGGTTTTGACGGATCGCGACGAACTTGATACCCAGATATATAAGACATTTGCGGGGTGCGGTGTTGTTGATAACGACAAGGATGAATGTCGGGCCGCAAGCGGTTCGCATCTGAAGTCGCTTCTTGGACAGCATAAAAGCCATGTCTTTTCGCTTATTCAGAAGTTCAATGAAGATGTGCGCCCGGGTGAGGCCTATACGCTTCGAGATGACGTTATTGTCATTTCGGACGAAGCGCATCGTTCTCAATACGGACTTTTGGCGCTCAATATGCGAAACGCGTTGCCGAATGCCGGGTATATCGGTTTTACGGGTACGCCGCTTTTCAAGGGCGATGAGCTCACAAAGCAGGTGTTCGGCGATTACATTTCTACATACGATTTTCAACGGGCGGTGGATGACGGTGCGACGGTGCCGCTTTATTATGATGCTCGCGGCGAAAAGCTCAATGTCGCCACGCAGGATATAAATGAAAAGATATCCGAGAAGCTTGCCGAGTTTGAAGCGGAGGACGTGGATGTCGTAGAGAAACTGGAATCAGAACTGAAGCGCGATTATCACATTATAACGGCGGCTAAACGTCTCGACCATATTGCTCGTGATTTTGTCCGTCACTATTCCGCGTCGTGGGAAAACGGCAAGGCGATGTTCGTTTGCATCGACAAGTTGACGTGCGTTAAAATGTACGATCTGATAGTCAAGTATTGGAAGGAAGAGACGGCTTCTGTCGAAGCGAAACTTTATGCCGCGGAGGATGAACAGGATGAGGCGTACCTGCGGCGGCGCTTGGCGTGGATGAAAGAGACGATAGCGGCGGTTGTTGTCAGTGAAGAGCAGAATGAAGACGAAAAGTTCGCTCGTTGGGGACTGGACATTCTGCCTCACCGCAAGGTAATGAAGGAAGGAATGGATCTTCCAGAATCATTTAAAACAAAACTGGAGTATGTGGGGCGTGAGCGCATGGGAGTGGACGAAGCGTTCAAGGCGGAAGGGCATCCTTTTCGCATTGCAATCGTCTGCGCTATGTGGTTGACGGGATTTGATGTGCCGTCGTTGGGTACATTGTATCTCGATAAGCCGTTGAAGGCGCATACGCTCATGCAGGCGATTGCTCGCGCCAATCGTGTAGACGAAGGGAAAAACAACGGGTTGATTGTAGATTACTGCGGTATTTTAAAGAATTTACGACAGGCGCTGGCGACTTTCGCGATGGGCTCGGGCGGTGGAACGTCTTCTCTGGGCGGAAGTGATCCAGTGAAGCCTGAAGAGGATTTGCTTGACGAATTGGATGAGTCTATCGGGCTTGTTCGTGAATGGTTGGAAAACAAAGGTGCCTCGCTTGCGGCGATTATTGAGGGGGAAGGCTTTGCGAAAAATGCGGCTATCAATGCCGCGAAAGAGGTGGCAAATGAAAATGATGAGACTCGCAAACGGTTTGAGGTTCTGTGCCGCACCGTGTTCTCGAAGTTCAAGGCCTGCATCACGTTTGCAGGGGTCAATCGCTGCCGCGCGGAGTATGCGGCGATCCGCATCATCTACATGAGCCTGCAGCAGGGCAAGGAAGATGCCGACATTTCCGGTATCATGCGCGAGTTGCAGGCGATCGTAGATGAAGCCATTGTGCCGCGCGAAAGCGTCGGTGAAGGACACGAGCCGTATGACATCAGTCGCATCGACTTCGAGCGTCTGAGACAGGAGTTTGCCGTATCCCGTTCGAAACGGACGGCCGTGCAGTCTATCAAGGCGACGGTTGAAAAGAAGCTGGCCGCGATGTTGGCGCGCAATCCTTTTCGCGCGGATTTCCAGCGCCGGTACGAGGAAATCGTCGCCGCCTACAACAGCGAAAAAGACCGGCAGACGATCGAACAGACCTTCGAGGCGCTGTTGAAATTCATCGAAGAGCTTTCCGGCGAAGAAGAGCGCGCCGTGCGCGAGGGGCTGGACGAGGAGTCGCTTGCCGTTTACGATATTCTGAAGAAACCAGCTCTGTCCAAGGCGGAAACAGGGAAGGTGAAAGCGGTTGCCAAGTCGCTTCTCGACAAGCTGAAGGCCGGCAAGCTGTCGGTCGATCACTGGCGCGAAAAGCAGACGACGCGCGACGGCGTGAGGAAGGCCATTTTCGATTTCCTGTTCGCGGAAACAACGGGGTTGCCGTCGGCGTATTCAGAAGGCGAAATCGGCGAACGGACGGATGCAGTCTATCGTCATGTCTACGAGGTCTATCCAATCGTTCCGTCTCCCTACTACGGGCGGAGGAGTGCATAGAGGAGAGAATGCATGGCAAGCGCTTTCAAGAAACTCTCGGACAGCGTCAAGCCGCGCGAACAACTGCGCGACGCCGTCTCGCCGCGCGAGTTGAATCCGGAGGCGCTTCTTGCGATTCTCCTGCGCACGGGCTCGGCAGGATGCAACGTCCTTGAGACGGCACGGAGGCTCCTTGATGCATTCGGATCGGTAGGCGAGTTGGTTAGAAGCGATTGGCGGACTCTTGACCGACATATTCTGGAGTACAATACTCTTCATCCCGAAAAGAAAATCAAAGGTGTCGGGATGCTTAAAATGCTGGAATTGGCGGCGGCATTTGAATTGGTGCGGAGGGGTTATGAAAAGGAAGCTGAGGATATTCGGCGGATGAAAATCAAACGGCCGGAAGATTCCTACATCGTTTTTCGCAACGCGCTGCAAGTGGGCGAGGAGCAGGAATCCTTTTTTGTTCTACCTCTCGATACGAAAAATCATCCGCTTTGCACAGCTCCGTTGCGTGTGACTTACGGACTGGTGGATCAGACTCCTGCTCATCCTCGTGAAGTTTTCAAAGCGGCAATCAGATGGGGTGCTCAATCGGTGATTGTCGCGCATAATCATCCGTCTGGCGATCCAACGCCGGGATGTGACGACGTACGATTGACGGAACGACTTGTCGAAGCTTCTCGGATTATCGGAATCCGGTTGCTGGATCATTTGATTTTGGGTGACCCGGCGAGTGCGGAAGGCAGAGGTTTCGTGTCATTGCGTAAAGTTAGTGCGGTTAGATTTTATGAGTGATGGGTAAAGGAGATAAATGTTAGCTGCTTTTCATTTTTGTAAAATCCGAAGCGATATTAATGTTCCTTAGAACTGGAGAGTGTAAGTATGAAACCCGAGACAATACCGATGACGATGGCGATTCGCGCGCTTAAGGCTGTACTTCCCGAAACGGAGCGCGTCTCCGTCGCGATATGATATCCGGCGATTCAATTATCTTTTCAATTTGCCTTCAATATTCCTTGGCACGAGCAGAAGGGTGCGGATTCGCTTCGTCCGCGAGGACGCGCGGGCGATATATCAAATCACGTTTCTGATTAAAGGCGTCCGCCATGCCAAAGATTAGATTTCTCTGTTTGTTTTAGATGAATCGCGTCAGATCACAAATTTTATCCGCTGAGCGATTTATGGGGTGAGGGAAATTTGCCGCTTACATTTCGGTCTGCGGATGTGGAAATAAAGCCGTTTTACGGATGCAATCAACGTCGTAAATCGTTGCTGTTCATAGTAGTAATAATTTACTATTGATATTCAAAGGGAGGTATGGTATTATATTTGCCGTCAGTAGGGAAAGTTTAATGAAGAATAGTATTGTAAAAACAGAAATGGTTCAGCCGTTGATGAATGTGGCACGTCGTTATTCGGCGATGCCGGAGTACGCGACATTCGCTTCTGCATTCGTATTATTGTTGGCTGCGCGTCAGGGTATTAGGTTTCCGCTTCCGACTTTGGATGTTATTTTAACTGGAGCAGAGGATATTCCGGTATATGTTCGCAATTTTATCGAGGAGACGATTGGCGGACATTGGCGAGAATATCAGCAGGCGGTGGGTGCATTTGATGAAGAAAGCCTTTCGGATTTTTTTGCCGTAGAGTCTGTTGCCTTATTGATGAGTGCACGAGAGGATGTTTCTGTTCATCCTGTAATAGATACTCTCTGTGCGGCTCTACTAGATATTAAAAAAGGCGATGAGGTTGCAGATCTAAATTGTGGCATTGGGAAATTTGTGTGTAAGGCTTGGTTTTCACTTTGGAACGCCAATGGGAGTGATAAAGGTCTCAGAGTCTCTGGATATTCAGAAAATAAGACACTTGCGGCAGTTTCCTGGATTGGCTGCCATGTGGCGGGAGTAAGAGCCGAGATTATCAATAACAGTATATTTTCGCCGACGAATTCGCGCTATGACAAAGTGTTGGTGATACCTCCGTTTGGATGCGAAGTTCGGCAATTGAATATCATTGAGGTTGCTGAATCTTTATCGAAAAAATTTAATAGTTTCCCCGAGGTTAGGCTTTCGTCGGCGGAGTGGCTTTTCGCGGCTCGAGCAGCAGCCTTATTGAAGGATGGTGGTCGTGCGATTGCAGTAATGCCTATGAATATACTTAATGGCGGATTGAGCAAGGTGTATCGAGAGCATCTTATTCGTAATCAGATGATTGAAGCGGTGATTTCCATTCCAGCTAAGTATTTTATGAACGGGACGGGAATAGCATTGTCTCTTGTTGTTTTGTCTGACGGCAAGAAGGAGATAAAATTCGTTAACGGCGAAGAATATTTGAAGGATGTGGCAGAATCGGTGAGTATTGATGTGCAGTCGCTTCTCAAGGATTATCATAATCTCAATGATTTCGAATCTGTTACGACAAGGCCGCTTGATAAGATTTGTGAGAATGATTTCATTTTGACTCCTGACTTTTATCTCGGTGAAGATTTTGAGTATAATAATTCGCGACCGTTTGGCGAGCTTGTCGGCGAAATCCGCCGTGGTGCAAAGCTATCGATTGCTGAATGGAAGAAGTATGAGACGACAGCGGATACACCAGTTAAAAAAGTGGCATTCAAAAACTTTAGCGAGGGATTGATTGATGAGGCGCTTCCGTGTTTGATGGGGCTTCCCGAAGGGGCCAGTGATGCCGTACTTGAGGATGGAGATCTTATCATTTCGCGCATGGGGATGCCGTTCAAGATAGCGGTTGTTCAAGCATCCGAGGGCGAGACGCTTGTCGCTGATGAAAATGTGTGGATATGCAGGATGCATGGAGATAAGAAGCAATCATACTTCCTTCGCGCGTTCCTTGAAAGTCAGAAAGGGGCGAAGTGGATGAGCCGTTTGAGTGCAGGTGCGACGCTACGGACCATTTCGGCTAAGAACCTGACAAAGATTCCAGTGCCGGAATTTGACGAGAAGACGCGTACGGTGATCGCCGAGGAGCTCGAGAAGAATACCATTCTGGTGCGCGAGAATCGCAAGCGTCTGAATGAGTCGCTGAACAGTATGAAGAACGTTTATAACGAATTTAATAAGAACGGAGGATTCTGATATGGCAATCAAGAAATCACAACTTTATACTAAACTTTGGCAGGCGTGCGATGAGTTGCGCGGCGGTATGGATGCAAGCCAATATAAGGATTACGTGTTGGTTGTACTCTTTATTAAGTATATCAGTGACCGTGCCAAAAACGGAGATGCCGACCTTTATATTGATCTTCCACAAGGGTGTACGTTTGATGATCTTGTGGCTCTCAAGGGAAGACCAGACATCGGCGAGAAGATGAACGTTATTCTCTCCCGTATCGGAGAGGCTAACGAGCAGTTGGCGGATACGATTACGAACGCCGATTTTGCCGACGAGCAGAAGCTCGGCAAAGGAAAAGATCTAGTTGAGACCGTCTCAAATCTGATAGCCGTTTTTCAGGATGAAGCTCTCGATCTTTCCAATAACCGTGCCGCGGACGACGACCTTATCGGAGATGCCTACGAATATCTGATGAAGAACTTCGCTACGCAGTCAGGTAAGTCCAAAGGTCAATTTTACACCCCTGGCGAGGTCAGCCGTGTAATGGCAAAGGTTGTTGATATCGCAAACGACAGCCGCCCGATGATTTCAATTTATGATATGACCTGCGGCAGTGGGTCGTTGCTCATCCGTGCGGCGGCGGAGTCTGGTCGTCCGTTTGATAAAATTGCGATAGAAGGTCAGGAACTTGATCTCGCCACGATTGGCATGGCCAAGATGTCGATGGTTATTCATGGAATAGATGATGCTGAACTAAAGCATGGAAATACGATTTCCGATCCGCAGCATACGATAGATGATTCGCATTTGAAGACATTTGACTACGGTTTTGCAAATCCTCCGTTTTCGGTAAAAGGGTGGATGAAGGGTGCTTCGGAGAATGATCCTTTCGGGCGTTGGGGCGTGGGCGACGGCGTTGCTCCGGTGCCTCCTCCTAAATGCGGCGACTATGCGTTTCTTCTGCACATGATTGCATCGCTTAAATCGAACGGTAAAGGCGCTATCATTCTCCCGCACGGCGTTCTCTTCCGCGGCAATGCAGAGGGCGAGATACGTAGGTTTATCATCGGTAGACGTATCATACGCGGCATTATCGGTCTTCCGCCGAATCTTTTCTTCGGAACAGGAATTCCGGCTTGCATCATCATTCTCGACAAGGGAGGCGCGCTTTCGTCGAAGGGTATCTTTATGATTGATGCCAAAGAAGGATTCGCTAAGGATGGTGCGAAGAACCGTCTGCGCGAATGCGATATCCGCCGTATCGTCGATACGTGGGAAGCGCAAGCTGATGTGCCGCATTATGCCCGTATGGTGTCGTATGAAGAGATCGAGAAGAACGATTTTAATTTGAATATTCCTCGCTACATCTCGCCTGTTGACCGAGAGGTTCGTCAGGATATCGTCGCGCACCTTAACGGCGGTATCCCCGAAGTGGATGCGGCAGCCTATCCGGCGGCGCTTTTCAAGCCGCTTCGCAAGGGATACGTGGGAATGAGGAATGAGGAATTGGGAATGAGGAATGAGGAATTGGGGGCGATTATTTCGAGAAATCTTGAGTCTGACGAAGGGATTAGAGAATCGGCAAAATTGTTTGAAAGAATGTGCGATGGATGGTTTGATTATTTTAAATCTTCGGCGGAAGTGCTGTCAAAAGGAAATAAACCTAAAAATGTTATTTTGCAATGGTCGGAAGAGTTGATGTTAAATATGGAGTTCGGGATGATGAAATCAGAAGGAGCAGAAAAACTCAATTCCTCATTCCGCATTCCTAATTCCTCATTTGCTTATGCGATATATGAACATTTGATGAACTATTGGGCTGAGACGTTGCAGGATGACTGTTATCTCATTTCGCGCGATGGATGGAAAGTCGAACTTTTACCGCCAGTGAGGAAGAATGCTTCGTGGGAGGATTACTTCTGTGATCTTCTTCCGGTCGAGGTGGTTGTCGGGGTAACATTCGCGGAGGAGCGAAACCGAATTGTTCGGCTTAAAACCGAGCTGGAAGAGGTAACCGCCGAAATTGCCGCCATCGACGAGAAACTTGCCGACGAGGATGGGGAAGATGAGATAGATGAGGATGCACTCAAGGTCGAGCGTAAGAAACACGATCAGAAGGCCAAGGCTCTCAAGAAGAGCATAAAAGAGGCCAATGAGGACCTTATCCGTAAGCTTGTTAAGGCCTATGATGAAATGGAAGAGGACGAGGTCAAGGGTTATGTCGTTGACCGTAAGTGGGCAATAGCTTTGACGGCTCGTTTCACGGATGAGCTTAAGCGTGTCAAGGCCGCGATCGTTTCGGATGTACAGGCACTTGCGAGCCGCTATGCGGAGACGCTACCTGAAATGGAGAATAGCGTTAAGTCGCTCACCGACAAGGTGGATAAGCACCTTACGGCAATGGGGATTGAACTTTGAGGAGGAATAGTATGAGGATTGAAAATTATTCTGCTCAAGAACTGTTTGGACGGTTGAATGATGTCGATGAGACGTCGAATGTGGAGGCAAAAGCCTTGTCGAAGGATTCGTCCCGTTCAATCATGGAAACGGTTTGCTCGTTCTCTAATGAGCCAGGTATGGGCGGTGGTGTTATTATTCTTGGAGTCGCTGAGAATGAAGGTTCGGATGGGGGACCGTATGTAGTGGAAGGAATCGATGATACAGACAAAGCCCAATTAGATTTTGCTACGCAATGTGCCAGTATGTTCAATTTCCCAGTACGCCCTGAAATTTTCGTTGACAAAATAGATGGGCGAAATGTTCTGAAAATATTTGTTCCCGAGTTGCCTGCGAGCCGAAAGCCGCTGTATTTTCCCAAAGACGGGTTGCCTAAAGGTATTTATAGGCGAATTGGAAGTTCAGATCAGCGATGTACCGAAGATGATCTGTATGTGTTTTATTCTCGTGAAGATGCCGCAGACGGAGATTCTATAGACGAAACCAGTTTGGAGGATGTTGATCCCGAAGCGATTCGCCTTTATAAGGTGTTGAGGGCGAAGGTTCGTCCTGATGCTGTAGAATTGATGATGGATACACCTGAATTGCTCAAGGCGCTTGGATGTGTTGACCGAAGAAATCCGACTCGACTAAACCTTGCAGGCGTTCTTCTTTTTGGTACACAGGCTGTTCAGCGGCAGATAATTCCTGCGGTACGTGTCGATTACCTTAGGGTCCCGGGCAATGAGTGGGTTAAAGATCCTGAACGGTCGTTTATCTCGACAGAGATGCGCGGCTCGCTTATTTCAGTGGTGTATCGTGCGATGGATGCCGTTCGCTCAGACCTTCCAAACGGTTTCTTGCTTAAGGAGGACGATGTTCAAGCGGAAACAGTCGGGTTGCCGACAGGGGCGTTGCGTGAGGCGATTGTGAATGCGTTGATGCATCGTTCGTATCGGGTGAATCGCCCTACTCAAATCATAAGATACGATAATCGTCTTGAGATTACGAATGCAGGATATTCGTTGAAGCCCGAGGAAGAGCTTGGCGAGTGCGGTAGCGAGATTCGAAATCCAATCCTATCAGATGTATTTCACGATTTGAATCTTGCTGAACAAAAAGGCTCAGGTATCTTGCGCATGAAGCGTATGATGGAAAAGGCGCATCTGGCAATCCCGACATTCGAGTCGAGCCGAGAGGCAAATAAATTTACAGCAAGATTGCTTCTGCATCATTTTCTCGGAGAGGAAGATTTAAAGTGGTTGTCTCGTTTTGAACGGTTTACTTTGACGGATGATCAAAAAAAGGCCCTTATATTTTTGCGTGAGTCTGGGGCTGTGAATAATTCTGTGTTCCGTCAGCTTTCAGGGTTAGATACACTCCATGCAAGCGCCTCTTTGAGAGAATTACGCAATTACGGAATAATTGAGCAAAAAGGACGCGGAAATACAACTTATTATATTCCAGGAAAGGTATATAAGGATCTAAGTCGGGGGCCAAGCGGGCT
>JAZOAC010000138.1:0-69073 GCA_045595285.1 Kiritimatiellia bacterium
TTCTCCTGCCCCTCCTGCGCAGCTGGTCGCTCAGCGTGTGCGGCACATGGCCTATGGTGCGCCCGTGCCTGTACGCCTCGCGCCAGAACTCCCTGCGGTACTCCACGGAGTCGAAGCCCATTACGTCCTCCTCGAACCACCTGAAGAACCTGGGGGCGCGTTCGGTGAATGTCATCGGTTCGTCCGAGCGCTTTGCGAGGACGATCCGTTTCTTCAATATGTGGCGTTTCACTGCTTTGTCCATAGCGGCGGGAAAGATACCACATCCCTCTCGCGAAGTCAATGAGAATATGGTTCGGACTGGTTTTAAGATTACTGTACAGATGAAATCTTGACGTTCGGATATTGACAAATTGCGTCCGAAAACACTACAACCACTATCGCCCTGTTTCTCACTGACAAACCACCAAAGTGGAATTGTGAGAAAAGAATCGAAGGCATAGCAAGAACAAAGCCATGGCATCTATTGCATAATTGGATTATATGGTAAAATGCGTGTTTTATAAATCCATAAACCACACCAGACAGGAGATTGAAAGAATGAAGAGAATCACAGTGTTGGCTGCGATTTTGGCTGGGCTCGCCGCATCCGGCTACGAAAAGGCGATGTCACCGCTCATGACAACGTGGGGCGATAAGGTGACTCCCGAAAACGCATGGCGCGGATATCCGCGTCCTCAGATGGTGAGAGAAGGATGGACGAACCTCAACGGCGAATGGGACTATGCCGTGACCAGCGTCACCAACACTTCCGGACGCCCCAGAATCTGGAACGGCAAGATTCTCGTTCCGTTCGCGATAGAGAGTGCCCTTTCAGGAGTCGGCCGACTCCTGAACCCCGACGAATTTCTCTGGTACACGCGTACAATCAACTGCAACCCCAAGCCGGGCGAGCGTATCCTTCTCCATTTCGGCGGTGTCGATTTTCGCACAATGGTGTTCATTGGACACACCGAAGTCACTGATGTGCCACACGAGGGCGGACAGAACCCATTCACGCTCGACATCACCGACTATGTCAAGAATGGCGAAAATGAACTGACCGTGTGCGTATGGGATCCCACCGAAGACTTCGTCAACTCGCGCGGCAAACAGAGCTTCAAACCACACGGTTGCTTCTACACCCGCGTCTCCGGCATTTGGCAGACCGTATGGATGGAAACGGTCCCGGAAACATACATCGAATCCTACAAGTGCGTAACCGACATAGACAATGGCGAGGTACGCTTCGACTTCAAGGTCGTCGGATCCGAACTGGACGAGGAGGTGGAGATCGACGTCTTTGACGGCGACAAGCGCGTTGCATCAGTGGAGGATTACATAAACAAACCCGTCACCATCAAGATGCCCAAGGGCTTCAAGCTCTGGTGCCCCGAGTCGCCCAATCTCTACACCTTCAAGATAAGGTACGAACGCGACACATTCTCCGGATATTTCGGAATGCGCAAATTCGAAAAACGCAAGGACTCGAATGGACACCTCAAATTCTTCCTCAACAACCGTCCTTGCTTCCTGATGGGCACACTCGACCAGGGTTGGTGGCCAGATGGGCTTCTCACTCCGCCATCCGAAGAGGCCATGGCATACGACATCAAGGCACTCAAGGATTGCGGCTTCAACACGCTCCGCAAGCACATCAAGGTCGAACCGCTTCAGTACTACGCGCTCTGCGACAGGATGGGAATACTCGTCATCCAGGATCTGCCCAGCGGCTCCGGATCGCCGAGAGATCCAATTAATGCCGCCACCACCGCCCGCTACCATCTTCAGCGCACGGAACTCAAGGAGATGATGGATACGCTCCGGAATGTCCCTTCCATCGTCATGTGGTGCCCATATAACGAAGGATGGACGCAGCCCGGCGAATTCCTCACACATTCGACTCTGGATTTCGTCCGCAGATACGATCCGACGCGCCTGGTAAACGGCCCTAGCGGATGCTGGGACTGGGAAGGCGGACACCTTCTGCCCAAGGGCTGGAAATGGGAGAATCGCGTCCTCTCAGCACACAAGCCCGCAGATGAATGTGAAGCAGCCGACACCGTTGACATGCACCTCTATCGCGGCCCGGCTATGTTCGATGCCAACGACCGGCGCGTGAGTTTTCTCGGCGAATACGGCGGTCTCGGCCACCCTGTGGAAGGACATCTCTGGAAAGCCACAAAGGACGGCAAGGGCAATTGGGGCTACGGAGGCATCGCAGACACAAAGACGCGCAAAGGTCTGGAGAAGACCTACCTCGATCTTCTCGGCAAAGTGGAAGAGCTCGCTAAGAAGGGTCTGGGCGGAGCCATCTACACTCAGACCACTGACGTCGAAGTGGAGATTAACGGCATTCTAACCTATGACCGCAAGGTGCTCAAGTTTAATCCTGAAACACTGAAGGCTGCCCACAGTAGACTCTATCGCGACTGACGGAATACAATATTATACCGGAAGAGAGACCACCGCATTCCGTGGCGGTCTCTCTTTTTGGCTTCAGAGAATCTTCAACCTCTCGGCCGGAACACCGAACACGGTTATGCCTGGCTCGACATCCCGCACCACAACGCTTCCTATGCCTACTGTCGATCCGGTCCCTATCTTTACGCGAGGAACAATCCTTGCCCCGGGGAACACGGAGACCCCCTCTTCCACGCAAACCCCGCCTCCAATGGAAACCAGCGAATACACATGCGTATAGTCCGCAAGCGATGTGTCATGGCCGATGACCGTTCCGTGAAACACACAGGAATGCCGACCTACCGCAATATCCGCCGTCAACACCGCATTGTGTGCGATGAACGAACCGTCACCGACCGACACGTTCGGTCCCAACGATGCGAAACGGTGCACAATGGAAGTGAATCTACCGCCTCGCCCTTCAATCATCGCCACACAGCGACGGCGTGTCGCGATATTGCCAAGTGCGGATATGAATACATCGTCTTCAGAAATCACGTAGGTTTCGGGATCGCCGATTATCGCGGGATAACCGGCAAACTCCTTCAGTGCATCAGGATTTCCGTCCAGAAACCCCTTAATGCGGAAGTTTTCACCGTATCCCACTGCTTCACGTGCTGCAGAAAACATTTCCCGTCCAAACCCGCCTGCTCCAATTATGACCAGATTCTTCATGAACGGTACTTCTTCACAGCCTCTTCAAACGCCGGTGTATCGACAAACCCGCAACACTTGAACTCCGGGCAGAACCCTCTGTACACGCATTCTGGGACACAGGCCGAAGCCACCTCCGGCTCTTTTCTGGCGATCTCGTCCACGACGAGCCTCCATGCCGCACGGGTCTCTGGCGAAGCCTGAGAACAGAGTCGTCGACGAGACATGAACATTACAGCCTGTGCATTCGCATAACATTCATGCTCGACCGGCGCATCCTGACGGGCCCCTGCGCGATCCTCTCCGGTACGGTCGGTTCGCTGAGTTGACACGAAATGCTCTATGCCGAATTTGTGTCGAACGAAATGAACGGAAACCCAATAAGGGAGATTCGTCCACTTCCACGAAAACATGAGCTTTCGGATGGGAGAATGCTCAGAGAGGAGAATTGTCTTCTTCCATTTCGAAGATGGTTCCTTCGTTCCTTCCGGCATACGGATTGTTGTACGGGCGGCATCGGCAACACTACGCCACGTGCCGATTACATTCAGAAACTTTAATGCGGTCTTTTCCATGCCCGAAATTATATCACATTATGAATGCACACTTCGCACCATTCACCACGACAGCCATCCATCCCGCGCAACACCAAAAAGGCGCGGATAAATCCGCGCCCTCTGTCATCATGAAGGTTTGTTCAGTTAGCCAAGGATTGCATCCTTGAGAGCCTTGCAAGCAACGAGCTTGACAACCTTCTTGGCCTTGACCTTGATCATCTCGCCGGTGGCGGGATTGCGGCAGGTGCGGGCTGGACGCTTGACAAGCTTGACCTTGCCGATGGCGGGAAGGGTAAGCCCCTTCTCTTCCTGCTTGGCGCCCTTGACGGCGATGTCAACGAGCTTCTCGTAAACGGCGACCGCCTGCTTCTTGGAGATGCCGGCTGCCTCAGCGAGAGCTGCCATGATGCCACTCTTGGTGGTAGGAACGATTTCTTTCTTAGCCATGTCAGTTGTTTCCTTATAAGGTGTCAAGGGTGAATCCCATCGACAAGTACATAAGATACAGTTTTCGCTCTGCTTTTGCAAGAGGGAAAATCAAAAAAAAACTAAAATAATTCAGAACATAGATTAATCAAATTGCTCACACTTGTGCCAAGATGTCGGTCGTGCAGTTAACTTACGATTCAGAAATAGCCGTCAATCCGTCCGTACGCCCAAAGGTCAAACAACCATTCAACGGAAGTGGCAACGCCTCTGCACGAAACAACAGCAGAAAGCTTTTCGTCTATGCGAACTTCTGCAGCTAAAGGCCCCGTTTCACATTGAAATTCTATCGGTCCAGGTTTTATCTGCTACCCGGTCTGATCAGCTTAAACAATCTCACCGATGAAATCGTATTCTCTGACTTCTATGAGACGCACAAGCACGAACTCGCCGACCGGTGCGATTGCGGCGTCCTCATCAGAGAACCGAACCACTCCATCGACATCAGGAGCCTGGCTTTCGAGTCTGGCGACGCCCGGGGAGACGACCAGTGCCGGAAGTTCCAGCCCAACCATGGACTTCGCCTTCCTGTCCCAGATACGCTTCTGCGCCGCCATGATCTTAAGTGCGCGCGACTGCGCCACCCTCATCGGCGGCCGCCCCTTCATCGCGGCTCCGGCGGTTCCCTCCTCGGGAGAATATGCAAACACGCCAAGATGATCGAACTGCATGCGCTTCACATCGGCAAGCATACGGGCGAAGGCCGCTGCCGTCTCGCCGGGGAAGCCTGTCATGACCGTCGTGCGCAGAGTGACGCCCGGCACTGCGGCGCGGATGCGTTCCGCCGCCTCCTGCGTAGCTTTCACCGCGCTTCCGCGCGCCATTGCCTTCAGAACCGCCGGATCCGTATGCTGAAGCGGGACATCCACATACTTCACCGCTCGCGGACTCGTGCGCATCCACTCAAGAAACTCGTCCGTAATCTCATTCGGATAGGAATAGAGGACACGTACCACGAAATCGCCACGAATCCTGTCCAGCGCCTTAAGCAAAGTGACAAGATTCGGCCTCGACTTTCCCGGGGCCGGCTTGAAGTCCACTCCGTAGAGCATCGGATCCTGCGCAATGACGTTCAGCTCACGCACTCCAGTGCGGACAAAATCACGCGCCTCCTTCAGAATCGCGCTCATCGGACGCGAACGGTACTTTCCACGAATCGCAGGAATCGCGCAGTATGCGCAACGGTGCGAGCATCCTTCCGCAATCTTCAGATACGCGAAAGCCTTTCCGGAAAGGCGAAGACCGGGAATGCGCTGGCAACCGAACTTCTTGGGGACCCCTTCCCACGAATCGACGCCCTTGAAAAGCGACGCACGTTCGGGATATCGTTCCGGATAGCAGCCAGCGACGAAAACGCGCTTCACCGCGCCCTTGCGTTTGAGGGATAGGGCTCTTCGAATCTCACGCTCCGCCTCCTCACGGGCGGACTCGATGAACGCGCATGTATTGACGACAAGCGCGTCACAACGGTCAGGGGTGGACGAAAGAGTCCACCCCTCGGAGAGCATGCGACCTACCCGCACCTCGAGATCGGCCGCGTTCTTTGCGCAGCCGAGACTGACCAGCCCTACGGTCACGGAACAGGGAATCCAGCCACGAGCTTGGCGGCTTCCGCCTTCACCTTCTGCTGGAGTTCGACGTTTGTGATGTCAGAAAGGATGTCGGCGATCCAACCGCCTATCTTGGCGGCCTCAGCCTCCTTCATGCCGCGCGTCGTGATGGACGCCGTGCCCACGCGGATGCCACTCGTCTTGAACGGAGACTCCGTATCATACGGGATCGTGTTCTTGTTCACCACAATGCCGGCATTGTCGAGCGCGGCGGCGGCATCCTTGCCCGTCATGCCCTTCTGCTTGACGTCGACGAGGAAGAGATGATTGTCGGTGCCGCCGCTCACGATGCGGAAACCGCGATCCTGGACCGCCTTGCACATCGCCTTGCAATTCTTGACAATCTGCGCGGCGTATTCCTTCATCTCGGGCTGCATCCACTCGCGGAAGCAAATCGCCTTGGCGGCGATAATGTTCTCGAGCGGGCCACCCTGCATTCCGGGGAACACAGCGGAATCGAGCGCCTTGGCGTACTGCTCCTTGCAGAGCACGAGACCGCCACGCGGGCCACGAAGGGTCTTGTGCGTGGTGGAGGTGACGAAGTCGGCGTAGGGAACTGGCGACTCGTGCGCACCACCGGCGACAAGGCCGGCGATGTGAGCCATGTCCACAAGCATGATCGCACCGCACTTGTCGCAGATTTCGCGGATGCGCTTGAAGTCGATCGCACGCGGATAGGCACTGGCGCCGGAAAGGAGAATCTTCGGCCTGACCTCCATAGCCTGCTTTCCAAGGGCATCATAGTCAAGACACTCAGTCTCACGGTCAACCGTATACGGAACGATGTTGTAGAGCTTGCCCGAGAAGTTGACGGGAGAGCCGTGGGAGAGGTGACCTCCCTGGTCAAGCGAGAGCGAAAGGATCGTGTCTCCGGGCTTGATCGTGGCGAGATACACCGCCATGTTCGCCGCGCTGCCGCAGTGCGGCTGGACATTCGCGTGGTCGGCCCCGAACAGCTCGCATGCACGCTTGCGGGCAAGCTCCTCTGCTGCGTCAACAGGCAGGCAACCCGAATACCAGCGTTTGCCCGGATATCCCTCAGCGTACTTGTTCATCAGCACGCTGCCGGCGGCAAGACGCACCGCGCGGGAAGACGTGTTCTCGGACGCAATAAGGTTGATTTCGGTATCTTCCTGATCGACCTGAGCCTTGATAGCAGCCCAAACCTCGGCATCCTCCTTCGCGAGGAGGGAGAAATCGGAAAGGCGCTTCGCGCGTTCAAGCTTTGAGCGGCGGACCGCATGGCGGGCAGTTTCATCGACAGACGCTGCGACAAATGCGTTCAGCATGTCGTAGGCGGTCTTCTCATCCGTCTCGTCTGCACCGATGCAGAGGACGTTGGCACCGTTGTGCCTGCGAGCGATCTCGGCCTCGCTGACGGAACGGCAGAGCGCCGCGCGGACGCCCTGGAAGCGGTTTGCCGCCATAGACATTCCCATACCAGTACGGCAGATGAGAACGCCAAAATCGACATCGCCCTTTGCGACGGCCATGGCGACGTCAGCGGCATAGTCAGGATAATCGCAAGCTTCAGGATCAAAGCAACCGCAGTCACTGCAATCCTTGAAAGCGGCCATAAGCTTGGCCTTGAGTTCGAATCCGCCGTGATCGGCGCCGATGGCAATCTTCATTTGTGTGGACCTTTCGTAAATTTCCGCATATTATACCAAAAGCGACCCTGAGGTTCAATGGGCATTGCATTTCATTAAAGCGAATCACTGTGCAGACGAACAATAAAGTCAACAGCCAAACCACCCTACTGGGGCATCAGCCATCTCGCCCGTCAGAAATCGACGCGCAAAATCTCCCTGACTTCCTCGTCCATCATATCTCTACGGCCCCTTTTCTCAAGACCGCAATGGTGCCGTCCGCTTCCACGCGTACGACGGTGGACGCAACGCCGCCAGGCGATGCGCCATCATCAACTACCAAATCCGCCGAAAGTCCGATGTCCGCCAAAGCCTGAGGTGCATCAATCGCCGGTCGCCCTCCTGAAAGATTCGCGCTTGTCACCTTCAGAACTCCACCACACAGCGCGAGAAGCCTACGCGTCCAGGCATGATCCGGCACTCTAAAACCTTCATTGCCCAAGACCATCGTCAAAGCGCCAGGCCAATGTCGTGCCGCCAGTTCCGACGCCTTTTCCGGGAAGCAAAAACCGAACGCACAGACCGCCGCCGCATCAGCAGCAAGAAACGCGATCTTCTTTCCGCTTTCACGTCCCTTTATCGTGTACAACCTTTCGACGGCATCCGGGAATGCCGGATGCGCAGCAAGACCATACACCGTGTCCGTGGGAATCACAGCAACACCACCTGAATTAAGAAGTGCCGCCGCCACTTCAAGCGACACATCATCGCATGGAAGGACTTTCATGCACCTTTTCTTCGCGGCCGTCCCTGTGATTCCAAGGTGAATCCGATGCACCTTGGAATCTATTGGACTCAACCCTGCTGGAGCTGTTCCTTGTCGAACTGGGGACGCTTGCCGCGATACCACCAGATCATGATCGGCAATGCGATGAAGAGCGACGAATACGTACCGGCCATGATGCCGATGAGCATCGTGAGCGCAAAGTCGAAGATGGAACCGTCGCCGAAGCAGAAGAGCGACAACACCGCAAAGAGAGTCGTGAGAGACGTAATGACCGTACGAGAGAGCGTCATGTTCACAGCTCGGTTGCAGAGATCCTTGAACGGAGTCTTCTGGTCCTTGCGGAGGTCTTCACGGATGCGGTCGAACACGACGATCGTATCGTTCACGGAGTAGCCGATGATCGTGAGAATCGCCGTCACGACGATGAGCGACACCTGACGTCCGCAAAGAGAGAAGATACCGAGCGAGATGAGCGCGTCGTGAGCAAGAGCCGCAAGGGCACCGAGACCGAACCCGAACTCAAAGCGGAATCCGACATAGATGAGAATCGCACAGAGCGAGAGGATCACGGCCCATGTTCCGGACTTCTTGAGGTCCGCACCGACCATTGAACCGACTTCATCCACTGAAACCTGCTTGAATGCGGCATCAGGGAACTTCTCCTGAAGAAGCTTGGTCACGTGGGCGCCGACGTCGCGGTTCTCGAGAGCCTGCCCCTTCACCGTCTCAGCCGTCTCACCCGTCTTCACAAGAAGCGTGGTGTCGCCAACGCCCTCCTGATACTGGATGATGGCGGCATTGTCGAAAGAGTCCATCGCCTTGCGAATGTCACCAACGGCAGGCTTCTTGGCCTGATCCAATGAATACACGATCGAGGTACCGCCCGTGAGATCAACCGCAAGCACACTTGCACGATTAGTGTTGAAACGGAATACAAAGATCGCAAGGGACACGACGATGACCGCAAGCGAAATGAGAGACATCGTCTTTCCGAGCTTGACGAACGGCACCTTCGGAGTACGCGAGAAAGCCTTGAGCATGCGGAACGGCTTGGTGCGACCCGCATCGACAAAGTTGTCGAGGAGAAGTCTCGTCACCACAACTGCAGTGAACATGGAAAGCACGACACCGGCGGTGAGCGTAATCGCGAATCCGCGAACAGGGCCAGTACCGACGATGAAGAGGATGATGCCCGTAACGATCGTCGTGATGTTGGAGTCGAGAATTGCGGTGAACGCGCGGCCGTAGCCGTTCTTGATTGCGACGCCAGCCGTACGGTTGGCCTCAAACTCCTCGCGGATACGCTCGAAGATCAGCACGTTAGCGTCAACCGCCATGCCAAGCGTAAGCACGAGACCTGCAATGCCGGGCATCGTGAGCACGGGAAGCGCCAGAGATCCGGAACCACCCATCGTGGCATCCTTGGCGAACACACCGAGAACGTTCGCAACGAGAACGAGTGCCGCGGGCAGGAGCACCACATCGAGGAAGAGCGCCACATTTGCGACAAGACCGGTAAACCAGTAGTAGAAGAACATGAAGAGTGCCACAAGACCAAAACCGAGACCCGCCGCCACGATACCGGCGTTGATTGCATCTTCACCGACCGTAGGGGCGACGGAGGACTCCGCGAGGATCATGAGGGGAGCGGGAAGCGCACCGGAGTTGAGGTCGTTGGCCAGCTGCTGGGCTTCGGCGGCAGTGAAGTGACCGGTAATCTGCCCGTGCGCACCGATCTCGCTCTGGAGCACAGGAGCGGATACGAGGATGCCGTCAAGGATGATGGCGAGCTGACGACCGCGGTCCGTGGGGTTCTTGGGACCATGTGCGATATAGTTACGCGTGAGGGTAGAGAACGTGCGGGCACCGGCAGAGTTGAGCGAGAAGGAAATCGCGAGCGAACCAGCCATGTCGCGCTCGACATGTGCGGAGACGAGCGCATCGCCCGTCAGCTCCGTCTTGCGGGACACGAAGTTAGGGGAATAGGTGCCGTCGCCATTCTTCTCAAGCATGAACTGATAGCGAGGATCGGGAGACTGGAACGCGGCGAGACGGGCGGCATAACCCTTCGCGGATGCGATTTCGGCATAGTTCTCGACACGCTCGTAACCGGAACCGCTGGAACTCTTGCGGTAGCCTTCAGGGCTGACATCGCGGCTGAGGAGCTTGTTGCAGAGCTCGGCATTGCGCGGATGCGTAAGACGGAACTCGAGGAACGCTGCAGACTGAAGCGAACGCTTCGCCGCCCTGCGCGTCTCCTCATCGACACCGGGAAGCTGGACGAGAAGGCGATGGTCCTTCATTCCCTGAATGACAGGCTCATTCATACCCATGCCGTCGATGCGGCGGCGGACAACCTGAATGATTCGGGCGTCACAACCCTGCAGGGTGGCCTGCATCTTCTTTTCAATGGCCCCGATCTCATTGGTAATGGCTGGGTTCTCTGCGATAATGGACTCGCGAAGCTTATCCTTATCGACACCCATCGTGAACGAGGTACCGCCTTTCAGATCAAGACCGAAGCGGAGCTTCTCCTTCACCGGGAACGTAACATATATAGAGAATACCGCGATAATGAGAAGTGCGAGCCACTTCCAGATATCGTTGCGCATCGAATCAGATTTCATCTTTTTTTCCTTATGTGTCCTAAAAAATAGAAGCTCAAATTATACTATATGCTTGATTTAATTTCAAGCGCATAAAAATATCCTGATAAGACAGAAAGCCCCCCGCATAAGCAGAGGGCTTCGTTTTTCGAACCTGTCACTATCGGTGTTACCACGCGTAGTGAGCAAACGCCTTGTTGGCCGCGGCCATCTTATGGACGTCGTCACGCTTCTTGATGACGCTACCCTGCCCCTGGAACGCATCGATGAGCTCATTTGCGACAGCGGCAGGCATGCCCATGCCGTGACGGCCGGAAGCGAACGTCGTCGTCCAGCGGAGCGCGAGCGAAAGCTGACGGTTGGGGGCGATCGGCACAGGAACCGGATAGGTCGTGCCGCCGACGCGACGCGTCTTTACCTCAACCTGCGGCTTCATCTGATCGATGGCGGCGGTGAGGACCTCGAGGGCATCGGTGTACTGCTTCTCGTCCTTGACAAACTTCTCAGGGTTCTTCTCAAGTGCTTCCTTGAGCTTGTCGATGGCACCATAGACAATCTTCTCTGCGGTCGTCTTCTTGCCATCCTTCATCACCACACGGATCATGTGGGCAACGAGCTCCGAATTGTACTTCGGATCGAGGGTTACGCGCTTTTCAATCTTCTTAGCTCTGCGGGACATGGCTTACTTACCTTCTTCCTTCTTCTGGCGCTTCATACCGTACTTGGAGCGGCTGCGATTACGACCGTTCACGCCGAGAGAGTCAAGCTTACCGCGGATGATGTGGTAACGGACACCAGGAAGGTCCTTCACACGGCCGCCGCGAACGAGCACAACGGAGTGTTCCTGCAGATTGTGACCTTCACCAGGGATGTATGCCGTAACTTCGGTACCGGTCGTAAGGCGCACACGGGCAACCTTGCGGAGAGCCGAGTTAGGCTTCTTGGGCGTCATCGTCTTCACGACGAGACACACACCACGGCGCTGAGGGCACTCCTTCAGAGCCGGGGACTTCGAATGCTTTGCAAGCGGCTGGCGCCCCTTGCGAATCAACTGATTGATTGTCGGCATTTAGCTCAATTTCCTTTTGGTTCGAAAAAACGGAGTCGTAATATACCAAAAATTGCCTTTCTGCGCAAGTCCCGATTTTATCATAAAAATAAAAGCGAAAATTAAGCTCGTTTCATATGAACTCTGGCACGTCCGGCGCCTTGAGATCAAAGGCTGACAACACGAGTTTTCCAAGGGGATCATCTCTGCGCAGGTCATCATCGGCATGTTCATCAAAGACCTCAAGACCCGTCAGCTGTCGCTCAGTGACGGTAAGGGCCGGACCAAGCATCTCTCCGCCCTTCAGTTGAGCAGACTTGTCCGAAACAATCTCATGCGCATCTGCAAACCTTGCATCCACAGCACGATTGGCATTTAAGGCAGTGTTCAAATCGATGTCCATAGTTCCCCTCCGAATACAGTACACCACACGGCGCAAAAGGTTACAGGTGCTTCTTAAAATTCATCGTGCATGCAAATGGACGTAAATTCATCCGCGCACGGCAAGTGTGAACACTCCGATTACCTTCGCTTCCCCTGGACGTTTAAGCGGGACTTCAACAACCACCTCGTCGTCGTCGGACGGAAGGGAGGGGAAATCGACGACACCCTGTGCAATTGCCTCCGGCGCATCCTTTTCTCCAACCATTGCGGAAAGAGCATCCATAGGGGCCGAGGCGATGTCCGCATATCCCACCATAGCCTTCTCCATGAAGTCCGCACCCATCCTCAACGCATATTTCGAGGTAAGACGCGCAAACCTCTTCAGCTTCTGCACCGTCACCGGCTCGGTGATCGAAACGGCGAAAGCCGTGCGTCCATCGACATCCTCGCGGAACACGACACGCTTCGCCCATTCTTCAGTGGAGAAATCCACTTTCCCCTTGCGGAATGTGGCCTCCCGCGCCGCAGACTTGCGGGCTATGCCGGCCCTGGGCCATATCATGTCCACACAGACAAGATTGCGGCTTCTGAGCAGTTTGCGCTCCGGCAGAGACGCAAGCTCCGCCCTTACAAGAGAGACCTCAAGCATCTTCTTCACTCGTTTCGCCATATTGCATTTCTCCTTGTGTTAAGATTGTATTCCAAACTCCTGAAAGTGCGCTTCACCTTGTCTTCGAGCATGGCAACAGTCCTATCTGAGCAAAAGGCGGATGACAAATGCCATCCGCCCTTTTCTGCAAACAACTGCCGGCGACCGTCTTTAGCGGCAGAGGGTGTAGAGAACGCCGGCCACGACGGCGGAACCGATGACACCCGAGACGTTCGGGCCCATGGCCTGCATGAGGACGAAGTTCGTGGGATCGTTCTCGAGCGCGACCTTGTTCGACACGCGGGCCGCCATTGGAACGGCGGAGACGCCGGCGGAACCGATCAACGGATTGACCTTCTGCTTCGAGAAGAGGTTCATGATCTTGGCCATGATCACACCGGCTGCCGTGCCCACGCAGAACGCACAGAGACCGAGCGCGAGAATCGCAAGCGTCGTGCCGGAGAGGAACTTCTCGCAGGCAAGCTTCGATCCGACGGAGAGACCAAGCATGATCGTGACGATGTTGATGAGCGCATTGGACATCGTGTCGGCGATGCGGCCGACCGATGGACCGACCTCCTTGGCGAGGTTGCCGAGCATGAGAGCGCCGATAAGCGGCACTGCGGACGGCAGAAGCAACGCGCAGAGGAGAAGCACCACAAGCGGGAAGCATATCTTCTCGATCTTCTTGACCTCACGGAGCATGGGCATCTTGATGAGACGCTCTTCCTTGGTGGTGAGGGCGTTCATGATCGGCGGCTGAATGATCGGCACGAGAGCCATGTAGGAGTACGCCGCGACCGCGATTGCGCCGAGAAGATCCGGGGCGAGGCGGGACGTCAGCCAGATGGCGGTAGGACCGTCAGCGCCGCCGATGATGCCGATGGAAGCGGCAGCCTTGAGAGGATCGACGCCAGGACCGAAGAAGTCCACACCGAAGATCGAAGCGCAGGCAAGAGAACCGAAAAGCGCGAAGAAGATGCCGAACTGCGCGGCGCCGCCGAGAAGAGCGGCCTTAGGGTTGGCGATCAACGGAGCAAAGTCTGTCATTGCGCCCACGCCCATGAAGATCATGATCGGGAACACGCCCGTGTCGATGCCGAAGCGGAAGAAGTAGTAGAGGAACCCGCCCGGTTCGACAATGCCGCCGGACATGACAGGCAGCCCGCTCTCAAGGAAGGAAATCGCGCCGCTGTGCATCATTGCCGGCATCGTCACGCCGGAAAGCGGGCAATTGGCGAGAAGTCCGCCGAATCCGATCGGAAGAAGAAGCAACGGTTCGAAGCCCTTCACGATAGCGAGATACATGAGAATGAGGCACACGGGAATCATGATGAGCTGTCCAACGCCGTAAGGCATGTTGAAGAGCGTCTTCACCTCGTGCCCCTTGACGAAACTGCCAAAGTCATCGAAGTAACCGCCGACCCACTTGCCTTCCTTGTTCCAATAGCCGTTGCGGTTCGCACCGACGTTGTCACCGGTACGCGGTCTGGAAAAATCAGGCATGGGAGCACGGTCCGCAACATCGAAGTTTCCGGTGATGTAGGCCGGAGCATCCTTCTTCATGAAAGCCATGAAGCCCGTGTCTCCCGAAAGGTCCTTAACCTTCCCGAGCGTCTTCTGCCAAGCCGCACCTTCCGCCTGCGCGAAGAACGCACCGCAGAGGGCGAGCATCATGATAATTGCACGTTTCATCTAAAACTCCTTTTATCGCCAGTGGATAGCCGCCGTATTTCAACCAACGACTAACCACCAACGACTGACAACTGGTTATCCTATGACAGCGAGAACATCGCCGGTGGCGACCTTGTCCGTCTGCGAGACGAGAACGGTCACCGTGCCGTCGCAGGGAGCGGTGACGGGCGTTTCCATCTTCATCACGTCCATGACGAGGAGTTCATCACCCTTCGCGACACTCTGGCCGTTCTGCGCGGTGACGCGGAGAACCATGCCCGGAACCGGAGCCTTGACCTCCTGTCCACCCGCGGGGGCAGCAGCGGCGGCGGGCGCAGCCTTGAGACCGGCCTCGGCCTTGAAATCGACGGCCTTACCGTTCACGACAGCCTTGCCGTCGCCCTTGATCTCTACGCCGTAGGCCTTGCCGTTGATCGTGACGGTTACAGGTCCGCCCTTGCCGGCGGCAGGTTTCTCGTCCTCTGCGAAGCGGCAACCCATCGGACCCTTGCCCTGAAGGAAGAGAATGCCCTTCTCAAGACAGCTTGCGGAAATGAACACGTTCTCGTCGGTGATCGGGAGACCGGCCTCGGCGAGACGGGCTTCGGCGGCCTTGCGGCCCTTCTTGGGATCGGCATCGTTGATCTCGAGAACCGTCTTGGTAGTGGGCTCGAGCTTCATGAACTCGGCGGCCTTCTTGACGATCTCCGGATCGGGGGCGACCGGCGTCTTGCCGAAGTAGCCGAGAACCATCTTGGCGTAGCCGGGGGCGAACTTGTTGAACTTGCCGAACATGACGTTCTGGATGGCCTGCTGGGCATAGAACTGCGAAACGGGCGTGACGGACGTGCCGAAGCCGCCAAGGCGGACGCAGTCGTACATCTCCGCGATCATGTCGTCGTACTTGTCCATCATGTTGTTGTCGCGGAGCATCTGCGTGTTGGCCGTCAAAGCGCCGCCCGGCATCGGACTCCACACGATCTGCGGGTTCACGTTCATCGCTTCCGGCGGGAGGAAGTACTTCTTCATCGCGTTCTTGAAGCTGTCCTCGGCCTTCTTGATCTTGTTGATGTCGAAGTCGAAGCCGAAATCGGGATCGCCGTCAAGGCAGTGCCACATCGTGATGATGTCGGGCTGGCAGGTGCCGCCGCTCATCGGGGCCATGGAGAGGTCGAGACCGTCCGCACCGCCCTTGAGGGCCGCGAGGTAGCAGCTGATTCCGTTTCCGGCGGTCTCGTGGCTGTGGAACTGGATGTGGACCTTGTCGCCGAGAAGCTTGCGGGCCGCCTGCATCGTCTCGAACACGGTGCGGGGCGTGGAGGTGCCGGATGCGTCCTTGAAGCAGACGCGGTCGAAGGGGATGCCGGCATCCATGATCTTTTTGAGGCGGTCACGATAGAACTCTGCGCAGTGCGTACCCTGCGTGTCGATTCCCGGGGGAAGACCCATCATCGTGACGACGACTTCGTGGTTGAGACCCGCATCGTGGATGCACTGGCCGGACCACTTGAGGTTGTCCACGTCGTTGAGGGCGTCAAAGTTGCGGATGGAACTCATTCCATGCTTCTTGAACATGTCGGCATGGAGCTTGATCATGTCGGAGCTCTGGGAGTCGAGTCCGACGACGTTCACGCCGCGGGAAAGGGTCTGCAGATCGGCCTCGGGAGCGGCCTTGCGGAATGCGTCCATGACGTCGAACGCATCTTCCTGGCAGTAAAAATAGCAGCTCTGGAAGCGGGCTCCGCCGCCAGCCTCGAACCAGCGGACGCCGGCATCGTAGCACTCCTCCACACAAGGGAGGAAGTCCTTGGAGAGAACGCGCGCACCGACCACGGACTGGAAACCGTCACGGAACGCTGTGAGCATGTACTTTACTGTTTTCTTGGCCATTTTCGTTTTTCCTTGTTAAATGTCATTGGTGAAATCGAGGAACCCATCAGCCCATCGCGATGGCGATTGCAAGGGCGATGTTCTCATCGTCGTTTGCGACGACCGCCTTGGGTGCCTTCTTCGGCGCATCTTGAGGTAGTATGTGATCAAATTTCGCGACAAAAGCCGATGAATATTTGGCCGTCGCAACAAGAATCACAAGGAACAGGTATACGATGCCCATTCCTGCGATCATCAGAACTAATCCTTGACCTAACAGATCCATTTGCATTCTCCTTTGGAAAAATTTTCGGAAAGTATATCAAAACACCGTTTCCCTTTCAAGAACCATGTCGGCAACCGGGCATCTCGCATCCCCCCGACTCAGGCTTTACGGTTCACCTTGTCCTTGCCGGGCTTGCTTTCGTGGACCTTCGACTCGATAGGCCTGCCGCAAGCGCCGAAACAGTTCCGGGGATATACGCGGAAACGGTACTTGCCTCTTTCCGGCAGATCCATCGCGTTGAAGGCGAAACTCTGCGACGCGGGCTCCTCTCGCTCAAGCTTGTAGAATGCCGGTGCAAGAAAGCGTCTTACGACAGGTACAGTGCCGTCCTCCATCTCCACACGCACTTCATAGTCGTAAACGCGCCCCTTCAAGGCCTTCGCAGACGGGAAATCAAGCATCATCATGATCGCCCAATGGCCATCGCGGTCCTCTGTATTGGCCACACGCGTCCTAACCGCCGCGCCGGCGGGGAACTGCGGAACCGGGGTGCGCTTCGAACTGTTCTCAAACGCATACGGCTTCGACGCAGCCGTGGGCGGCGTCACGATCCACGCAGGGGCGGCCTCGACTCCTGCGGCAAAGTCGCGGCGCTCGATCTCCATGCGGTCGTCGAAGACGGACACCACATATCCTTGGGCGCGCTCGAGGTTTGGACGTGCCGGAAGCTTGTGCATTGAAGTCGTGGGATTGCCCTTGCGGGAGTCTCCACCGTTCTCGTAGCCCGCCGGAATGGACGTGTACGAAAGCGAAGGAACCGCCACGGCGGTGTATTCGCCTTGCCAGATGGAACGCTCGTCGTTGAGTGTCCAATGGCAGTGTCCGGAGAACGCCACGGCGTTCGGCATCGACTTCAGCGCCTTGACGGCCGGAGCGTTGGGCCTCGAGCAGGATGTGGTTCCGCCAAGCGGATAGTGGGTGAAGAAGAAGAAAGGCTTCTTCGGGTCGAGCGTCTTTCCGTTCTCGGCGAACCATTCGTCCGCGGCTACGTTCCAGGGCTTGCCCTCCTTCCATTCGGCGCTGATGAAATCGTATCCCTTCACGGTACGGCGGCGAACGGCGGCAAACGGCTCGTTGAACGCCTCCTCCCAGCACTTCTTCATGCCGAAATTCACGAGAGCCTCATCCTCGGAATAGCCCTGCACGTGCATGTCGAGCGTCATGTCGCCGTACCAGTAGCCGTCGTAGTCGTGGTTGCCGGTGCAGAAGAGCTTCTCGACCTTGCGCCCGTCCGGCGCCATGTCGCCCGGAAATACGGAATACCACGCATCGGCCAGATACCTGTAGCTGCTCTTGAGTCCCCAGTCCGTGAGGTCGCCCGCAACCATGACGGCATCGACTTTGCGGTCGCGGAAATACTTGAGCGTCCTTATGAACATCTCCGCCGACTCGGGCGTGGTGATGTGAACATCGCTTATCACGCCGAAAACGATATTCGGCCGCGGACCGCACACACCGAGGGAACGGCATCCGCCTGCCCCCATCAGAGCAATCGCGCCACCAAGAAAATTTCTCCTGCTTAACTGAATCATTGTTTTACTCCCATTTGCTGTTTTAGACTGATCGGATAAATTCATCGAGAAGCGACGCCATCATCGGCTTCGCGGCCTTGGACGCCGCCATGACCTCCTCGTGCGCAAGCGGCGCCGAAGATATGCCGGCGGCATAGTTCGAGACCAGCGACAGCCCCGCCACCTTCATTCCGCACGCCTTGGCGAACACTGCCTCCGGGACGGTGCTCATGCCAACGATGTCCGCCCCCATGTGGCCATAGGCATGCACCTCCGCAGGCGTTTCATAGACGGGGCCGCTCGTGAATGCATAGACCCCCTCCATCACGCGCAGATCAAGACGGCGAGCGGCGGCAAGCATGAGATCCCGGTACCGCTTCACGTATATCTCCGACATGTCGGGGAACCGCGCACCCCATTCCGGAATGTGCTGCCCAATCAGAGGATTCACCGAAACTGTGTTTATGTGGTCCTTTATTATGACGAAATCCCCGGGACGCAACGCGGGGTTTATCCCGCCGGATGCGTTCGTAAGCAGCAGAGAGCCGCATCCCATGCGGCGCACCAGTTCGACAGGAAGGACCACCGGCTCCCATCCGGCCCCTTCATACCAGTGGCGGCGGCCCGAGAACGCCGCTATGCGCCTGCCCGCATATTCATACAGTATGAACTCGCCGGAATGCCCGGCGACCGTCGTTGCGCCCATTCCCGGAATGTCCGCATACGAAAGGCGACAGAGTACGCCATCCTTATTCAGCGAATCGCCCCAGCCGCTTCCGAGGATTATGGCAACATCCGGCGGCAGCCTGAAGCATTCGTCAGGCAGGAAATCCGCGGCCTTGTCGAAAATGTCAATGTTCATCGGTACACCTCCTTAAGTTCTGTCGAACACCACTGCCTTGCCCATGTCGGGAGAAAGGACGACATGGGCGCCCGCCGCAACGCCAACGACGTTGCCGGCACCGTGCTGGACGCGCACCGTAACCTTCACGCCGCGGTCCTCCGTGACGCAATGGACGAGCGTCTCGCTTCCCAGCGGCTCAATGAGATCAACCGTCGCCGGCAGCCCCTTCCCGTCCGCATTGCCGCCGGCGGACATCCTGATGTTTTCGGGACGCACGCCAACCGTCCTGCCCAAATCAAGGATGCCGGGAGGGAAAAGGTTCATCGGCGGCGTCCCGATGAACGAGGCGACGAACATGTTCGACGGACGCTCATACACCTCCATCGGCGGTGCCGCCTGCTGGATGCGGCCGCCGTTCATCACGACGATGCGCGTACCCATTGTCATGGCCTCCGTCTGGTCATGCGTCACGTATATCATCGTGGCTCCGAGACGACGGTGCAGACGCACAATCTCCGCACGCATCTCCACGCGCATCTTTGCGTCGAGATTCGAAAGCGGCTCGTCGAAAAGGAACACGCTGGGATTGCGCACGATGGCGCGGCCGAGCGCAACTCGCTGACGCTGCCCGCCGGAGAGCGCCTTCGGCAGGCGTTTCAGGTATGGCGTAAGGCCAAGCGTCTCGGCGGCGGCGGAAGTGCGACGGAGGATCTCGTCCTTGGGTATCTTGCGGAGCTTCAGGGCGAACGAAAGGTTCTCCTGCACCGTCATGTGCGGATAGAGCGCGTAGTTCTGGAACACCATCGCGATGTCGCGGTCCTTCGGCGGCAGATTCGTCACGTTCCGCCCACCGATGGATATCTTCCCGGACGTGGGTAGCTCCAGCCCCGCAACCATGCGGAGCGTAGTCGACTTTCCGCAACCTGACGGACCCACCAGGACCAGGAATTCGCCGTCGGCAACTTCAAGCGAAAACCCGTCCACCGCGGGCGCGTCGCCTCGCGTGTAGATCTTGCTCACTCTATCGAATACAACCGTTGCCATAAACAACCGTGCATTTTACCACAAATCCTCCCTTCCACACATTCATCCGACAATGAAAAAAAAATAATAAAAAAGCGTTGACTCCAAAAATGGGATTTGAGATAGTTCCATTGCACGTCACATTATCGCGGGGTATGTCACATCATCTCTGGCTCTCGATCTAGATCGCTGCTCCGGGCGGTCCGGTGCGCGATGAACCGCAATCAAGAGAAGAAGGAGGTACGACATGACTATTACGGCAGATGCCCTACGCTCCGGCATCAGGGAGATGTCCGCATATTCGCGGATATCGATCGAAAACGACAAACTCGGCAAGGCTGGCTTCAGGCAGAGCATTGCGTGTCACTTCAACAAAGCCGAATCGCAAAGACTGAATCAGGATACGATCAACGCGTTGAAAACCGCCGTGCTGAACGATCCACGCTACTCCGGCATACAGGACAAGGTAGATGCCGTATTCGACGGACTGGGCTCAAAACACGCAATACGCGCAAAGGACGTCAAGAAGGCATTCTCGGATCTGGACAAGTGCGCATTCAAGACGGAAGCCGGCAGGAGGTCCTTCCTCGTCCAGGACATAAAGATGCGACTGATGGCGGGAACCTTTTCATCGTCAAACGCAAAGACGGGAGCCGGCGCAGATGACGCATGGGCGTTCAGCTTCAAAAACGAATGGAAGTCCGGCAACGGCATGGTCGAAGACTATCAGGACCTGATTCAATGGGCGCAACACTTCAAGAAACTTGAACCGCTTATGGGGAAAATGGTGGACGTGCTGGCTGAGCGCAGGGGTGGTGTCCAGAACATCACCGCCGCTGATGCCAGAGAACTATCCTGGCAGGTCCACTCAATGCTGGCATATATCGGCAAGTCGATCACCAATTCTTCAATCAGCGAAAAGCACTACTACGCTGCGTTTAAGATGACGGCGAACATTCTGGCGAACTCGCCAAAGGCCTTGTCTACGCCTCTTGCGGCGCTACAGACAGCCGACGAGATCTATGAGGTGCTGAACAAGCTCGCGGCTTTCGAGAATTCGTTCGACGGAAGCAAGTTCGCCGTCGAGAATGGAATAGCGTGGATGGATGCGATGTGCGCCCCGCTGAGCGACACTGACTCGACATTCCTGCCGTTCGTCGAGAACCACATGGATTTTGAATGCGCGCTGAAGCTTGGATTGCCCCCCGACAAGGCTCGACGGCTGACGTCTCTGGCCTGCTGGGAATTCTATAGAACATCAAGGACGACCGACATGGCGCACGAGCTGCTGGACGCAAACTCCTTCCCACGCCAGTTGCTGAACTTCCCCGATCTGGCGAAAACGGATTTCGAATACCGCAATCTCGTCCCGTTTCTGGGGAAATTAGACAGAGATAATGTCGAACCGGACATCCGGAACCTGATACTTGAATCCATGTCGGCAACTGTCCGAGAAGTAGGGAAACTTCCCGACAGCGGGAGCGTGGAGACGGTTACCAGCAATGGCGAACATCTCAGGCTCGAATGGTCTCTACAGCACGGAATCTCCGGAATCCGCTCCATTGACCAATTCGATCAAGTAGCCTGAAACGCCTTCAGAGGTCTTTGCCCGTCATTTGAGATCGACATCTCGGGTGTACACCTGAGATGATGAGCCAATGGTGCCGTCTGCCATTACATCGAAGGTCACGTGGCAGCCAAGCAGGCGACAAACAACCACTCCCGACTTTTCACCTGTCGAACAATGAAATAAACTCCAGCCATGACGCGACAATGGAATCGAAGCCGGAAGCGTCCCTCTGCGCAACATACGAGACATCGCCCTTTCCGGGAAGTATCACGGTGCGGCCGTCTTCAACAACCGGAGACATCCTGCGCAGAACTTTTCGGTCCTCCCCCAATACATCGATTCGGGATGCGGCAAACGGCAGCTCTATCCGCTTGGCCCCGAAAGGAATAATCTCCTCTGAATTTCCTTCTAGAGGAAGCCTTACACATATGCCATCTGTCGCACCACCGGGGAAATCAGTGAATCGACCGCGGCCATTCAAATACACATAATCCGGCGAAACCGCAAATTCGGCGCGACATCCGTTCCGTTCTCCTATCCAGACACAGACTTTCCTGTCTCCGGAAAGCGCAAAGAGTCCATTCGGCGGCAATTCAACCTTTTTTCCGTCCATACCAAAAGACATCCATACGTCCGAAGAACCGTTTGCCGCCGTAACCGTGCCGTCCGAATAGCATGCAACCACCTGCATCTTGTCGCAATTATCCGACAGCAAAGCCTCTTCCGTCGTCAGCAGACGCCCGTCTCTTGACGCATACCGGATTGCCTTTACGTCTGCAACCGTATACCGCGCGGCAATCGCCTGCATGAGATAGTAGCTTCTGAACTCATCCTCGCCCACCTTTATATCCTTGTAATGACGCTGAGCGGCATGTCTTTCGGGGAGGAGATATCCGGGATGCCCGAATGCCACTGTCGCCGCAAAGAAACGATCTAGCGCAATGCGCCGGTCAGCAGGCTTCGTGCCTGGAGTGTTGTAGAAATGCGCGTCTATCATTCCCATGCCGAAGTTGCACTCCAACGGATGCATTCGCAACAGATCAAAGTCTACAAGCCAAGGTCCGGAAGCAAGGTCGTAAACCCTGTCCTGCGCATAGTTGCCGTCCGTAAGCCCCGAATAGAACCAATGCGCCGGCCCTTCGGAATACACTGGACCTCCCCATATTCTCTTCTGCAGAAGCATAATCTCGCCCCATGCGTAGAAGCCGGCCGCGAATGTTCCCGCCCCGGGAACGCGATGATCGTAATCCGTCGCGTCCCACGGACGCATGCATGTGTGAACATCGCAATAGCCGCAGTTGAAGCGGAACTTGCGCTGAACCTCGGGCGCGATCTTCTCGCACATCGAAACGGCCCACGCAGGTTTCGCGCGCCAGCAACGGCGCCACGCAGGCGTCAGCAGGCACTCTCGGTCCCAGTCCCGACGCATTATGCTGTCTTCGCTCCAATATTCGTTCACCGTGGCAAGATCGATGTAGTTGTTGTAAGGTCCATACACATAGCCAAGCTCATCCATCATCGCTCTGGTATATTTCGCCTGAACCTCATCCCCGCCACGGCTTGGTTCTGTGCGTGTGCGGAATGCGTAACTCTGCTCTTCATTCCGCCGCCACATCGTTTCATGATCGGTGATGATTACCTTGGATATACCGCGCCGCTTGAGAGAACGCCAGTATTCCAGATCCTTCTCACGGTCGACAACTCCATACTGACGCCACAGATGCGACCCTGTTACATGTTTCCATGGAGACGGGGGATTGGGAATTTCCGGAAGGACAGACGCGACATTTGATCCGAACGACCATATGAAACGCTCATAAACGGCATTGCGCTTCCCGTCGGTCTTGCGCAGATAGCGCACACCTCCGTTGAGCGCGGCGGCATTTGAGACGGCGAACATTGTGGAAGCGTTCGACTGCGTCCAGTCCGGCGTAGCCACAACGAAAACAGAACGCCCTGCCGTTCTCCAGCCGATGACGGCGGGGCGGGCTTCACGCGATTTCTCACGGTATGTGTAGAATGGGAATACGCTCCGGACTGCATCAGACGGCAGCCCCTCCAATGTCCCGAAACGAACCTCCGCAGTCGATTCCGCTTCATTGGGGATTTCAACGTCCGCGATAAGCGTGTTGCCGCGTCTTGAGAAACTCACTTTAGCGACATCCGCCGCCGCATCGGGAAACACACCGCCGCCACGCGCGAGTGAAATCCAATCCCCTCCGCCGATCCTGAACGCAAGACCGTCCCAGCGGGCAGCATTCCCCTCCGGCAGACGGAATTCCAAAAATGCATCCTCCTTTTCAAACGCCGATGGAGGAAGAACCGTGTCGGCCGAAACCGGAAACGGAAGACGGCCTTCACCTACATTCATCCCTTGGGAGGCTTTCGGAAAAACAACCGTCCCGCGTTTCGGACGCGGCTCAAACGAAAGCGGTTTCCATTCCTCCTTAAAGACGGCAAGAGAGTTGAAATCAAGTTCACGGAAAGCTTTGTTCCACCCCCCATGGACGCAAAAGCCGTCGAACCTGCAGCCGGCTTTCGCGCGCGGCTGGAGTTTATGCGGCACCCGTCCGTGGAATTTGTACCAACCCTTATGGTGGACATGTCCGAGGTTGACGGAAAAGCGTTTGCCGGCAAGGTCAATAAACTGGAGATCGATCGTCACCGACGGCGTTGAAGGATCGCGTCCGAAAACATTGTTGCCGAAAACCCAGCAGCTTACGGCATCGAAATCGTTGGTGACGGGAATCGGCTCGGGAGGACGGACAAATACACGCGGCTTATCCTTGCCTCCGAGCGAGCGGTAGCGCAAACGGGCGACGCCGTCACCGAAAAGAAGCCTCGCCGTAGCACGGGTGAAGGTCGCTTCGGCGTTCTCGCCGGAGACCCGCCACCCTTTCCCGGTCGTCAACGCGCAAAGCGCCGGGCGGTCGTCTTCCGTCCGCCCGGCCCATTCCATTTCGTACGGACGGCGGGAATCGGCAAAAACCGAAAGCGTCCCCGCCGCCAAAAGTGTCGCCCAGATCCGCATTATTTGGCACCTGTCGTGCACTTCACGCGGAAGCCGTAAATTGGCAGATCTTTATTATAGATTGCGCTCGACCTGTATGCGGAACGCGCAGCTCCTGACTTGTTATTCCACGATCCACCCCGAAGAACCTGCCGCCGACGGGTTCCGCCTCCTGTAGCACTGTCATCAACGTCGGAACTTGCCATTATCGGCTTGCCATTAGCCGAACTGATATCCGCTTTATACATATCAATGCACCACTCATACACATTTCCATGCATATCATAAAGTCCGAAAGCATTCTTGCCGTAAGACCCTGCAATAGCGGTTCCACTTGCGGGAGTAAGCGCCATCAATTCCTGAGAAAAACTTATACGAGGATCTACTGCTTCGGGGGTTGTTTGTTTTCTTTCCTGATTTAACATATATCGACCAGGAACATACTTATCTACTTCTACAACCTCACCATCACCCCAATATCCATCTCCATTGCCAGCGCGGCAAGCATACTCCCATTCAGACTCACACGGCAGATCAAAGTCGATCATGTCCCCTGAAAGCGCCCTCAATGACGCCAAGAAGGATCCTTCACAAGGATTTTCCGGAAGATTGTCTTTATATTCGTAAGCATCATCGCTCGACGGGACTACTGTACGAATCATCTGATACGAGACACTTTCCACCGGACGCATCGCGCCTTCAACCTTGAATGCCGACGGATTCGAGCCCATTATCTGCGTCCACTGTGACTGTGTCACTTCAAAAACGCCAATGTAATAATCGTTGTTCAACGTAGCGCTATGAATCATTTCATTCGCCGCCTCACGCGATGCTTCCGTCACGCTGCCCATCGTGAAGACGGCGCCGTTGGCGGGAATCTTGCGCATCACGAGACGTGTTGTGCGGTAGTCGGGGTTGGTCAAAAGTCCGCCCGGCAGGAACTCTTCGGCAGGATAATACGAAACGCGCTGGTTCGATGTGGCAGCAAGGTCGAAGACCATGTAGTCCGGCGCGGCGTTCGTCGCATAGGCCGTCACCACAGCACGGGCTCCATTTGCCGGCACACGACTGTCAACCCACGCGCTGCGGTCAGGCCGCCATGTGATGGTGTGCACATCATCTGCATCACCTTCAACCACTTTCCATACGTCGCCTTTGGGAACTCCGGATTTGACCCCGGAAATATTTTCGCCGCCTATCGACACCCAAGCGCCGTCCGTCGTGTTCGTCTGAATGTCAAGCGTGACAACCGCCGGGGCGTTGGCGAGCTTGTAGGTTATGGTGACCGTACGGTCCTGTGCCTGTGTCATCGTGACATCCGTCACCGACGGCACAAAAGCGGCCCCGAAGGCAAATGCCGGAGCGACTATGCTGACAGACAAAAACGTCTTTGCTATTTTTTTTTCCTTCATGTTTTTCTCCTTTTTTGCGATAGTATCACCGTAAAATCATGTACATTCCTATGGGCTTGCTTGCATCAAGACCAGAAGTGTTGGATTCCTCGCGACTCACGCCCGAAAACCAGACTTCCGTTTCAGCCTGACACATCCCGCTTGCTCTGCCCGACAGAAGCAGATCCGTGGCATCGGAGTTTCCGGGATAGGAAACGGTTAGAGTGGGTTCTTGCCGCAGATAAACATAGTCTTCGGCATAAAGCATCATGGAAATGAACGCCGCAGCCGCGATTGACACAAGTTTTCTCATCAAGGTTGCCTCCTTATTTTATCGTTTCATTTGGGCTGATGCACAACCAATCCGTCATTGGTATCATCAACATCAAAGAATGCAATGCGCTCATATCCACGGCGTTCCGGCTGATGGATCACCAGCTTGAGCTGGCCCTCAAATGTGCGGAACAGCATGCCGTGTCCGCCGTTCTTCTCGAAGATAGGCCGCTGATTGATCCACGGCCCCTCGGCTCTGCCACTCGCGGATTCGCAGCTGAATACAGTGTAGTTCTTGTTGTAGAACGGACTCCAGATCATGTACAGTTTTCCAGTCTTGGGGGATCGGTAGCAGAAGCACCCGTCAGTCACGTGTCCGGCGCCAGGTCCGGCGGCGCGAGACTCGAAAAGCACTTTGGGCTCGCCTATGAAGCGGGAAAGATCGGGCGACATCTCCGCAATGTCGATGCGCCCCCACTTCGTCTGAGGCCATTCATGACAAAACACCATGTAGGGTTTGTCCTGATCGACAACGAGCGAACCGTCTATCGCCATCCATTTGCGCGGTGTGAGCGAGCCATCGGCAACCGGCACGAACGGCCCTAAAGGAGAATCGGATTTATAGACCCAGGTTCCGCGCCGGACAAGCCCGAGATTGTCTTTTGGCTTCCAGTTCGGATCGTCGGTCATGACCTTGATGTCATCGTCCGGCGACGGATGGAATGAAAGCGTAGTGAAAAGATAATACTTTCCTTTATATTTGTGCAGCTCTGGCGCCCACACCGTGCGGCAGCGCAGATTGGTAGGAACGCTCATCACCTCCTTGAGCGGCGACCAGGTTTCCAGATCCTTGGAAGTGCGCACGTTTACGCCGCGCGCGAACGGCACGTCGAAATACGGCGACTTGGTTTCGTAAAGATAGTACGTCTTCGTCTCGGGGTCGGCGAATACGTACGGGTCGCGGATGCGGAACTCGCTGCGGTGCACGGGGCGCTTGTACTGCGCCTCAAGAGCCTCCAGGCTTTTGACAACACCATCCGGATCCGAGGTGCGGATGTACTTTGCCCCGAGTTCGACCGCCGCCTGCACATCGACAAGATTGGTGCAGTTGAATATCATCTTTACGCCGAAATCATGGAGCGGAATGTCGAAAGCATCACCGAGCACGGCGGAGGTCTCGACATATTCGGCACCCGCCTCGATAGCGCGGTTTGCATGGGACTTCCATTCTAGACGGAACGGACGCGAGCGTATCTCACGCAATTCATCGACAATCTTACGGTCTTTGACCCTGACTAGCGACTCCTCGGGCTTTTCAGGAGCCAACCAGGTTGCCGAAGCGCGAAATTCGCCGGCACGAAGTTCAATCACATTGCACCCGTTCTTAAGGTGCACGCCTTTCCATTCAACCACCTTCACGGAATCCGGTCCGGCCACCCCTATCTTCTCACCATTGACATAAAGTGCGACATCGCCGACATTGGAAAAGCCGGTTATATCTACGCGCATTGCATCGGCGCGAACCATCCGCGAACCGCAAAGATGCAAAACCTGATCAGAACTCCAGTTGGCCTTATAGAACCAAAACGCATCCTTGCGCGTTTTATGGTCGCGGCAGACAAGACCTTTATCGTTTATGCCGTCATGATCGCCTTCCGTGCGGTTATCTGCGGCCGTATCGAACATCATCCACGCGAAGGTCCCCCACACGCCGGGATTCCCCTTCATCTGGCGATAGGCGGCAATATGGTGGCGCGTCTGATATTCCTCGGGGTGGAAACGCGCGGAAGTGCGCGGACGCTTCACCGGATTGGTGTGGTGATATACCGACGCCCCGGCACCGTATTCGCTCACCGCCACCGCTTTGCGGCCTGACGCCGCAATGTGGCGTTTGATCTCCGCCGCATGACCGGAGGACTCGCCGCGCGACCATCCGGGATAGATGTTTATTCCCAGCGCGTCGGGTACGCGGTTCAAGGCCATCTGGTCGATGCGGCAGGTGGCGGCCACCATCGGCCGTTTCGGATCAAGCCCTCGCAGAATCCCCCTCGCGTCGCGCAGGAGCTTAAGCGTAAACGGCTCGTCTTTGCGGTCGACATGCAGTTCGTTGTATAAGCTCCACATCACAATCGACGGATGATTGCCGAGCTGCGCCTGCATTTCCCGGAGACACCGGAGATAATTTTCCCGATATGCCTCGGTAGGCGAAACAAAATCCGTGGCCGGCAGTTCGCACCAGGCGAGAAGTCCCTGCCGGTCGCACTCGGCGTACAGATTGTCGCTATGGGGGTAGTGGGCCGTTCTCACGCCGTCCGCACCCATTTCCTTAATCAGCGCAACCGCCTCGCGTTCGTCTTCGCGTGAAAGCGCCCAGCCTTTGCCCTTCTTATCCTGATGGTAATTGACCGCGCGGATCTGCCGCTTTTTGCCGTTGAGATAAAAGTGTCCGTCGGCGCGAAATTCCGCAGTGCGGAAACCAAACTGCGTTTCAACCATATCAACCCACGTACCTTGGCGGACGGTCGTGCGCAAAGTGTAGAGATTGGGAGTTTCCGGCGACCAGAGTTTCGGCGAAGGAACGGTAAGCGTATCGCCCTCCGCCCGGATGCCCGTTCCGGCGATTTCATGTTCTACAACCGCGTCATCAGCTCCGGAAACGAGCGTTTTTATCTTGACCCGCCCGCTCTTCGCGTCGGCCGATATCGCCACTCCGGGGCCTCCGTGCACGGTCGGGTCGATGCACACCGGATCGGTTTCGATAAGACGCACTTCCCGGTAGAGCCCCCCGAAAACCGTATAGTCGGCGGCGTTCGGCAGATCGTCGAAATCATAGTAGTTGTCGACGACGATATCGAGCATATTCGGTCCGTTCGGGCGCATCCATTTCGTAAGTTCAAAACAAAAACCGGTAACCGAACCTTTATGGCGGCCTACAGTCTCGCCGTTGACCGCCACCGTCGCATTTACAGCCGCGCCGCCGCACTTGACGAAAAGTCTGCGCCCGGGAGCGATATCGGGAAGCCTCCGCGAATAAGTAACGCTCCTCCTATCGATACCCGGCGCCCCGACGGAATTGTGGTGGTGGCGGTATTTAAGCCCGTTAGGACCGTCGGCGCCGTCATCCGCGTTCCATGTGTGAGGCACTGTAACCGCCTCTCCGTCGGCCGTCCAGCCGTGCGTGAGCACTATTTCCCTGCGTCCGGGGCTTGCGGGCATGGAAGAACGGACAAGACGGAGGGTGCCGTCCATATCTTCGACATCAAAGAGCTTCATCCGCTCATACGGTGTTTTATTGGGCTGGTGCAATGTAAGTTTGAGTTTGCCGTCAAAGGTCTTGAAAAGCATACCGTGTCCACCGTCGCGCCCGAAAAGCACGGAATCCTTTGTCCACGGGCCGGTCAGCCGACCGGAGGAGGATGTCCGGTTTAGCACGCAATATCCCTTGCCTTTTACAACGTTCGACCAGATCATATGAAGCGTGCCGCCTTTATCCGAACGGAAGAAAAACGGACCGTCGGTGACGCGGCCGGCGCCGGGCATTGCATCCGCTGCGGCAAACATGACAACCGGCTCGGAAGCAAGGCCCGAAAAATCCTCTTTCAGTTCCGCGTAACACATCCGCCCGATTTTCGTCTGCACCCATTCATGGCAGAAAACGATGTAGGGCTTGCCGTTTTCGACCACCAGCGTTCCATCGAGGCATACCCAGTCCTTCGGCGTCACCGGACCGTTGGAAACGGGGCGAAATTCTCCGTCGGGAGTATACGAACTGAAAATCCATGTCCCGCGAGGGTGCAGTCTACGGATATCCACTCCATCGGCCATGGGTTTTACCTCCCGCACGCCGTTCTCCTCGGTGATGGTGACAAAAAGGTAGTACTTACCATTGTACTTATGAACTTCCGGCGCCCAGACCGCAGTACACTTCACCCCGGCGGGAATCGAAAGCACCCGCTTCTTTTCCGTCCACGTCTCGAGATCGCGGCTTGTACGCACAAACACTCCATCGCCGCCGCTCCAAGGCTTGGATTCATAAAGATAGTAAATCCCGCCTTCGGGCACGACGAACGGATCTCGGATCTGGAAATCACCGCGTTGGACAGCCGAAGCAGCCAATGCGCACAAGGCGAGCAAAGCTGAAGAGAATATCTTTTTCATCTTGATGTACATGCTTGTTTCTCCTGTATTTCCCGACAAAGTTTTTCCGAAATCATCAGCATTCTCGGCAGATGGAACGGCCCCTTGAAAAGATTCCCTTTCGCCGGCTGGGCCACGGTGCCGTCCCGATGGAGATATCCGAACCATTCCGGATATTCCCTGTCTTTGAGATGTTCCCAAGCCCAGTCGGAAACGAGCCTGAAACGTTCGAAGAACCGCTCCTCGCCCGTCAGCCGGTACGCCATCAGATTGGCGATCACCGCTTCGCACTGCGGCCACCAGAACTTCATGTCCTGCTCGTAGCACTGGGGCGGGAATCCTTTGCAGTCCCGGAACGAAATGATTCCGCCGCCGCACTCGGAATCCCATCCCCAGTCCCAGGACCAATCGAGGATCTGAAGCGCCTTTTCCAAAAGCGTCCTGTCGCCCCGCGCGGAGGCGGCTTCCATAAGGAACCAGCTTGTTTCGATGGCATGACCGGGATTGATCGTGCGTCCGGCGATCGTGTCGATGAATTCGCCGTTCGGGCCGACAGTCTCGAGTACGCACTTGAACTCCGGATGGACAAAGTAGCGCAGAAGTTCATCAATGGATTCGTCAATCTGTTCATCAAGCGCCGGATCATTCGAAACATGCTTGAGCACATTCGCGACGTTGATGAGAATCATCGTCAGCGAATGTCCGCGCGTGGCCATGGCCGGCTCGTACTTGACCGGCGTCATCGCCGGATCGTCCCTGAAAGCGCGTATGCGGCGGAAGAGGTCCATAGCCCTTTGGGCCGCCGCACGGTCACCGGAGGCGAGCGAATACTCCGCAAGTGCAATCGTGGCGAAGCATTCGGAGAAAAGGTACCGACGCATCCTGAGCGGCGTTCCGTCCGCCATGACTTCGAAATACATGCGTCCGCGGTCATCGAAGCATGTACTCTCGAAGAAGTCAATCGTCGATTTGGCAGCCTCGAGCCATTCGCGGTTTTTATCGACGTTGTTGCATGCATACGAAAGGATGTAGGCGAATCGCCCCTGGAACCAGACGCTTTTCGTCGGATCCATAAGCTTTCCGTCGCGGTCGAGACAGGTGTATACGCCGCCGTGGACGCGGTCGAAGCCGTACTTCATCCAGAACGGCATCACATTCCCGAGAAGCTCTTCTCTGCACTTCCCGCCGAATTCCTTTATTAGATTCTCTTTTCCCATTTTCGGCCGATTCTCAATTCTCAACTATGCTCTGTCCTTTTGTCTCCGGCATATATACGATTGCCCATATCATTTCAAGAAGCATCATCGCGGCAAAAAACGCAAACGCATAGGTGCCGGTACGGGCGACAGCGACAGGGAAAAACCAAGACACGAGCATGCACATCACCCAGTGCACCATGCCGCCGAAACTCTGACCCTTGGCGCGCACATCAGGCGGAAAGATCTCGGAAATGAACACCCATATCACTGCACTTGCCGAGAACGCAACCGCCGCTATGAATCCATATACTCCCGTCATGGCAAGCCACGGTGTGCAGGCGTCGCCAAGCGAAACCTGCCACGCGACAATTCCATGCATGGCCGCCATCGCCGCACATCCGGATATGAGCAGAGGACGCCGCCCGAAACGGTCTATAAGGAAAAACGCCGCTACGGTGAAAACAAGATTCACGACACCGACCCCAATTGTGCCGGCCAGGGACACAAGCGCACTCCCGTCACCAAAGATCATCTTGAAAATCCGCGGCGCATAGTAGTTCACGGCATTCACGCCCGAAAGCTGGCTGAAGAACGCCACCGTGAAGCAAAGCACTATCGGCCGCAGATTCCGGCGGACGAAAAGCGGCGCGGAAGCCTTGACGCGCGACTGATGGGGGCTTTCCGGCACGAACACAAGCGCAGCGATATACATAAGGGCGGGAATGCACTCCACTCCAAGCATCGAACGCCAGACAACGGCGGACGAGCAGGGAAGATATCGGGCGACACAGTAGTTGGACACGTACGAGACGACAATTCCGAGGACTATGCAAAACTGATTGACCAGCACAAGCCTTCCCCTGAGATGCGCCGGGGCGATTTCGGCGATGTACATGGGAACTGCAACAGAGACCCCTCCGATGGCAATGCCGCCGATGAAGCGCATCCATCCCAAAACGTGAGGTCCGGCCAAGCCCGATGGCGTCAGCGCACATCCCGCCGCCGAGACAAAAAAGAGAGCGCCCATCCACATCAGCGTAGACTTGCGCCCGATCCGGTCGCACATGCGACCGGCTGCAAGAGCACCGAAAACCGTACCGAAAAGCGCTCCCGCGACCACCAGTCCGTGCCAGACGGGCGCAAGAGAGAATTCTCGCTGAATGGCCTCTTCGCAGCCCGATATCACACCGGTGTCAAAACCGAAGAGCAATCCACCCAGCGAAACCGCCGAAGTTATGAAGTAAAGGGCTTTTCCGTGAATTCCCGGCATTTCAAATTCTCCTGTCCTGCATCACCTTTTGCTCCGGAGTTTTGCACGCAGTACAACATCCTCATACGAATCACTGGTACTCCAGAACATTTCGGCCTGCACCACGGTGGAATAACGGAATGGCGGATTGTATTCGGTCACAAGATTGAGTTCCTTGGGCTGACGTTTTCCGTCGCGTATGTGGCGCAGCAGATCGTAGGCTTTGCGGCCGTGAAGGAACCATTCGGCATCGTACCAGTGCTGCATCGTGTCGGACATCCTGCGGTCCTGGTCAAGAAGCTCGTCGCCTGCGCATCCAAGCATGTAAGGCCCGGGCTGATGCGCCCAAGTGCGCCAGTCCTGGCGGACCTGGCATTTCCAGACAAGGCCCACCGTATCCGAAGCGGAAAGTATCTCATCGACGAAAGCCGTGTTCGGCGGGCGGAATTTGGCGGGCGGCTCGGGCCGTTCAAAAAACGGAAAACCTCCGCAGTTCTCCCAAAGGATCTCCACCGCAGGATCGGTCTTTGCAATTTCATGCACATCCTTCTTGACGGAATCGGCATGAAGCCCGAACACTATGTCCGTCGAAGGCGACACTGCACGGATCCTGGACGAAACGTCGTTGACAAGCTCGACCACCATTGACGCTATGCTGCGATCCCGCACGCGGGAATTGCCCTGCTCCGTGAAGCTCTGGAAGTATATGCCGTCCCCGCCAAGCGGACGCCACACGGAATTCCATTCCGCGAATATCGAGTCGCCAAGGGCCTTCAGGCTTGTGGCCTTCTCCGAACTCTCCGCGCAGTTCACCGCCCAGCCCCAGGCAAAGCCCCAATACACCTCTATGCCCCAGCTGTGCGCGAAATCGACAACCTCGCGTGCGTTCAAAGGCGGATATTCGTTCCAGAGAATGACGCGCGTAAGACGCAACCTCGCCATCTCACGGAAGAACTGACGATAGTCGTCAATGACATGCCCCCACGTAAAAAGGCTGCGCACCGGGGTTTCAGGCCGTACGCGGCGCTCATACGGCTTGGTCTTCTTCCAGGAGAAGAATGTGCGGGTGGATATGCTGTTCGGGTAGCGCAGCAATGCCGCGCGCATCTCATGAATCCCCACATCGGCAAAATCGAACGCCGCCCAGAGTACGGCGGAGGGCGTGTCTCCGGCGAGCAGGATGATGCGCTTTTCCCCTTCCATGAAAGCCTTGACCACATAGCCGCCGGATGGGACAGCCTCCTGCTTCAGATATCGGCGCAATGTCGCATTCTCCGAAAGGCGGCCGATTACAATCATGTGCTTCCGGTCGATGGACTTTACGGAACCGCACTTTTCAAGAGGAAGCAGAAACGAAGTAGTGGTCGTAGGGTCTCGCAATGACGGCGCCATGCACTCGGTCAACACCTCCAACGCACGTCCCTCCGGCCCTTCAGCCGACGAATACACGACTTTCCAATCGTCACCGGCAACCTTAGGCGTTATCGGCGGCGCTGAAAACGCAGGTGCAGAAAGGAAACAAACCAATGCAAAAGAAAAAACATGTGTCTTCATGGCGCGTGATTATATCACAACATCAAGATTTAAAACTCACTTTACAAACAACAATAATCTCACGATTCTGGTAAAACGTCGTGTACGAAACAGACGGACACAAAGAATGTGTCCTTAACCGTAGCGTAAAGCCGTAAGGTGACCAGTGATCAGACTCGGGCCGCGATATAAATAAAGGCAGGCTACTTGCCGACTCTCTTCATCTTGTAGCCGGCGTACATTTGAGTATTGTAGAGCGGCTGTCCCTCAGGGATCGCCAACCCCATCGCCTTGCGGATGGCAAGAAAATCCTGGACGCTCTTCCTGCCGACCTGCTGGAGCGGCTTTTTGTGGAGACCGGCGAGAAGGCAGCACTGGCAGAACGCATCGGCGTTTTCGGCGAACCACTCAGCCTCTTCAATGTCACGGCCGCCACACACGATTCCATGGTTCTCCATGAATACGACGTTCGACCTCTTGGCCGCTTCAGCGACATTTGCGGCAACCTCGTCAGTGCCGGGAGTGCCGTATGGAGCAAGCGGGATCTGGCCAAGGAAGATGTCCGCTTCAGGATTGATTCCGTTCGGCGGCACCTGTCCTGCGAATATGAAAGCGTTGCAGTGCGGAGGATGGCAGTGCATGCATGCATTCATGCCCGTCGCCTTCATCATTGCGATGTGTACTTTCACCTCCGAAGTGCGCGGACGGTACCCGCAAAGCTGTCCGGCATTCATATCCACCAGACAGATATCCTCTTCTTTCATGAAGCCCTTGCAGCACAGCGTCGGCGAGCAGAGAACCAGATCATCTCCAACACGAACTGACAGATTGCCGCCGTTGCCGTCCGTATATCCCTTGGCGTATATGCGTCGCCCCATTTCGCAAATGTCCCGCTTCACCTTGCGGATCGCTGCGCTCTTGAAGAACGTATCGAGTTCCTTGCGCGTACGGGGTTGCTTCCTTCCCTCCCAGTGGTATGCGCGGTCAACCAACGGCGGATTTATGTAGAGCTTGCTGTCCATAGACATTCTCCTGTCAACATTCAACTGCTATATCACTTTCTGGAACGACTCCGGTCGTCAGCCGGTTTCAGGTTTGCGCAGAGCACTCCCTGGAAACGGAGTTCGTAACCATCGCCATCGGCGGCGCGTTCGGCGAGAACGCATCCCGTACCCTCCTCGAAATACTCCCACTGCCTGTCGTCGGTCATGTACAGAACCCCGCGCGGGCTCATGACCTGCCAGGCGACGAAACGCCGCCCGTCTGGCGCCGTGACGCGAACCTTGAGCTTTGTGCGGAACGGGAGTTCAAGCCCGTTGGGGGCGACGAACGTGGATTCGTGCTCCTCGCGGCCATAGTCGACGTCAAGATATATTCCCTCCTCGCTGACAAACCGCGCGCTCCTTATCGGAGCAAAAGTCCACGTCGCACAACCGGCAAGCAACAGTGCGCATAAAGCCGACACTGCCGACAGCCTGCGATTGACAATCGTCAATGCACGACAGAAGCTCTTCAGGCCACAAAGCCCAAAGCGCCCCCGTGCAAGAATGCTCCGAATCTCCTCTTTCACGCTTTATTAATCTTCCTCACAGCCAACTACCATCTGCCCCCATATCACATCGGATAGTCGAGAGCTTCGGGGATCATCACCGTTGTGAGGCACTTGGCCGCGTTGTCCTTCGCGATCTTCGTGCCAGCAAGCGACACATCCACCTTCGCGCGCAAAGCGCAGAACTCCGCCTGCTTTTCGGCATCGGCTGCGTTGAAGCCGAACACGACCTCCGCGCAGATGCGGGCGGCCTCGCCGGCAACGTTTCCTGCAATCGTGCCGAGCAGATCGTTGAATGTATTGAGATAGCTCTCAAGCTCCGGACCGACAACCGGATGATCGCCGCCGGTGAGCGCAAGATGCTTGACGTCCGCATGGAAGCTCTTCGCCGCCATGAGTCCGGCCAGGGCATCGGCCATCGGGAACACCACTCCGTGACGCTGGGACGCACCAAGCTTCTTGCCTGCGGCATCCTTCGCCGTCGCCGCAAAATCGCGCGTCCAGGCCCAGAGGCGAAGCGCCGCCGCAAGGGCGTTCATTCCGTTGCGGTCCGCCGCCGGACACGCCTCGCACTCCTTCGCCCACGCCTCGACCTGCGCGAGGAACACGGGGTTGCCCATCGTCTCGGATATCTGGCGGCGCTGAACGGCCTCCGGACCCTCATACGTTGCATCGAGCTGCATGTCCGTCCACTTGTAGAAGAGGAATCCAGGGCAATCCTCGGTGATTCCGTATCCGCCCATGAGGGAAATCGCCTGGCGCATCACGTCCGCGCCATGACCGGTGTTCCAGAGCTTGCAGCTCGGGCAAAGCACGTTCGCAATCGCCATGAGATAGACGTAGCGGACTGTCACATCCTCGTCCTCCTCGGGGTTCTTGCCCTCGGCGAGAAGCTGCACCGCCTTCTCCATCGGCGCCTTCATCGCCTTGAGCATGGCACGGCCCTTGCCAAGCTTCTCCTTGGCCTCGTCCTGAATGGCCTCGATCCTGTCATAGACGCGGGAAATGTCAAAGCCGAGTGAACTTGCCGCCTCGGCCGTCGCCCACACGTCCGCCAGACGCTGCGTGACATCTTCCTTCATCTGGAGGCCGAGCGCATGGCGCGGACTGCCCTCGTTCACTCCGACCGCACCGCGGAAGCGCGTACGCTGGTAGCGGATCACAGGCTCGATCGCGGACATCAGAGACGCCGCGCCCATCACACCGACACCGACACGCGTCTTGGAGAACACCTGTGCTATGATTTCGGAATGGGAAAGGTTCGGAACGATCACGCCATCCTTGACCGTGTAGCCGCCGATGATTCTGGAGGCGGGAACGACAACGTCAATCACGGGATCACCGGTGTTGGAAAGCTGGTGGACAAGCTTCTTGGTCTGTGCGCCACGGTCGAACTTGCCGGGGTCCGTCGCCTCGACGACAACCATGCAGGACCCCTTGAAGCGTTCGTCGCCGGAGTCAAGCGCGATTGTGATGTAGTCGCAAATCTCGATGTTCGTGATGAAACGGCCGCGCTTCTCGACGCGAAGCATGGGCTCCTCGCCATCCTTCCACTCCGCGACGGAGACGCGTCCGCAGAGCACGCCCGTATCGACGCCGACATAGGGAAGCGGCTCCGTGAGCGCGAAGGATCCGCGCCACGTCTTGCCGGACGGATTGCCGGGAGCGCAGAGGGTCATGTACTTTGTCTTCTGCTCGGGAGTTCCCATTTCGGCTATGGGGCCCATTGCGAGGTCATTCACGAAGGAAGAGGTTGCTGCGCCATTGTCGACCCATGCCGTCTCGTACGTGACGAGCGACATCGCCAGGTTGCGAGGGCCCTCGAAGAGACCGCCGCAGTCGGCGTTGAGAGTGGCGGCGGTCATGCCGGATGCGTCGAACGCATCGAAGAGCGACTGCTTCTCGGGCGTCCACTCGTGCGTAAAGCGCTGCCCGTTCGCGACGAGGCGTGCAACCACGGAACGGGCCGTCTGCCGTGCGCCGGCGATCGCCATCTGTATATCGTAGCGCTCCGCGAAACGCCACATGATCTGGCGCACTTCATCGCCGGGGAGCATCTTCATCGTGGGGCGTTCAACCTTGTTCTCTTCCATCTCGATTCTCTTTTCGTTTTCTGTTTGTTTCGCGACAAAACCGATGTCATTAAGTGTAGCGGAGCACCTCGTCCACCGTGGTGTATCCGTCGAGGATGGCGCGCACGCCGTCCTCACGCATCGTACGCATGCCAAGCTCGCGCGCCTTCTCGCGGATGATGAGCGTGGGCGATCTGCGGTTGATCAGCTCACGGATCGGATTGGAGATGCGGAGGTATTCGAAGATTGCCTTGCGGCCCTTGTATCCGGTGCCGTTGCACGTCTTGCAGCCCTTGCCGAAATAGAACGGACGCGTGCCTATCTGGTCACGGGTGAGGGAGATGCGGTCAAGGGTCTCGTCATCCGGCTCGTAGGGCTGCTTGCACTCCTTGCAGCAGGTGCGGAGAAGACGCTGGCCAAGCACCGCCTCAAGCGTGGAAGCCACCATGTACGGCGGCACGTTCATGTCCACGAAACGCATCACCGCGCCGGCGGCGTCGTTCGTGTGCAGGGTCGAGAACACCAGATGGCCGGTGAGCGCGGCCTGAATGGCCACCTCGGCTGTTTCCAGGTCGCGGATCTCGCCGATGAGCATGATGTCCGGGTCCTGACGCAGGAACGCGCGAAGCACCTTCGGGAACGTGTTGCCGACATCATGGTTGATCGGGACCTGCACGATTCCGTCCACGTCGTATTCGACAGGTTCCTCGGCGGTGAGGATCTTAGTGTCGATGTTGTTGATGCGGCGGAGAACGGAATAGAGCGTGGTCGTCTTTCCCGAACCGGTGGGGCCCGTCACGACGATGATGCCGTTCGGCTTCTCGATATCCATCGTGATCTGCTCGTATACGTCTTCGGCGAGACCGACGTTCTCGAGGTCGAGCGACGTCGCGCTCTGGTCGAGAATACGCATAACCACCGACTCGCCGTGCGCCGTCGGCAGGCACGACACGCGAAGGTCGACCGGGCGTCCGGCCACGTTGATCGCGATTCGTCCGTCCTGCGGAACGCGGCGTTCGGCGATGTTGAGTCCGGCCATGATCTTGATGCGCGAGATGATCGCGGGCGCCATGGAAACGTCCGGCGCCTTCATTGCGTACAAGGCACCGTCCACACGGTAGCGGATCTGGAAATCCTTCTCGAAAGGCTCGATATGGATGTCAGCCGCACGATCGACTACGCCCTGATAGAGAATCAGGTTCACGAACTTGATGACGGCGTTGTTGTTTGCCGCGCCTTCGAGCGACGCGACGTCGTTGGGGTCGCTCTTGAGAGTGTCGTCCTGATCCATGCCGGAGCCGAGGGACTTGAGCATGTCCGCGACGGAGTCGGTGTCGTCGCCGTAGTACTGGGCGATGCGGCCGTGCACGTCGGCCTCGCGCGCCATCACGAAGCGCACTTCCTTGGTCAGCACGAACGAAAGCTCGTCCGACACGCGGGGGTCGATGAGATCGCTCGTGGCAAGGGTCACGCTCGTATCGTCCGCCGCAACGGCCAGGACGTTGTACATGCGCGCGACGGAAGTGGGGATGGACTGGACGGTATCGGTGTCAAGCGTAAGCTCGGAAAGATCGATCACGTCGCATCCCTGATACGCCGCCATCATTCCGAGGAGGTCGTCCTCCATCACATATTCGCCGTCGATCAGAATCTGGCGCAGCGTCTTGCCCGTGGGGTTCTTCGACTCTTCGAGGATCGTATCCACCTGTCCGTCGTCCAGAACTCCATTCTGAACGAGAAGATCCAAAAGAGGGTCGAGAGGTTTGTTGATATCAGACATCTTGGACTTCCTTCAAACCGGGCGTCAGCGGCCCATGTCATCCTTGAGCTTTGCGACGACGCCGTCGGGATCCTGCGACTTCGTGATCAGGTCCTCGTACGTTATGTATCCATTCTTGTAGTGTTCAAGCAGACTGTTGTCGAGCGTGACCATGCCGAATTTCGCACCCGTCTGCATGTCGGACTTGATCATGTTCGTCTTGTTGTCGCGGATGCGGCTCTGGATTGCGGGCGTGGACACCATGATCTCGAACGCCGCGATGCGGCCGTTGACCTCGCCGTTCGGTTCCTGCTTCGGCAAAAGTATCTGGGAGATGACTGCCTGCAGGCCGGCGGCAAGCTGCGTGCGTATCTGCTGCTGCTGGTTCGTCGGGAACGCGTCCACGATGCGGTCGATCGTCTCCGCGGCGCCGGTCGTGTGAAGCGTACCGAACACGAGATGGCCAGTTTCGGCGGCGGAGATCGCTGCGGCGATCGTCTCAAGGTCGCGCATTTCGCCAACGAGAATCACATCAGGGTCCTGACGCAGCGCACGGCGGATCGCCTCCGCGAAACTCGGGACGTCCGCGCCGACCTCACGCTGGGTGACGAGGGACTTCTGCGACGTATGGTAGAATTCGATCGGGTCCTCAATCGTGATGATGTGGACGCCGCGCTCCTTGTTGATCACGTCAAGCATGGACGCGAGCGTCGTGGACTTGCCGGAGCCCGTAGGACCCGTCACGAGCACAAGACCGCGCGGCTTGAAGAGAAGTTCGCGCACGGTGCCGGGAAGGCCGAGCTTCTCGAGCGTCATGAGCCTCGAGGGAATCATGCGGAGCACGGCGCCCCAGTTCTTGCGCTCCTTGAACACGCTGACACGGAAGCGGGTGCCATCCTCGTGAGAGAGAGCGAAGTCCGCGCCGCCATTGCGCTCGACCTCCTCTATCTGGGCATCGTTGCACATCTGGCGGCAGAGTTCAAACGTATCCTCCGGCGTGAGTATCTCGTCCGAAATGGGCTGAAGTTCGCCGTGGACACGCAGTTCCGGCGGCATGTTGGCACGTACGTGAAGGTCGGACGCCCCATACTCGATCGTTGCGTCCAACAGGTCTCTCACCGTTATCTCTGTCGCCATGCTGAAACTTTCCTTTCTCCGTTTTTGCAAATGTGATGATTATATCACATTATCCATCTATTATTTATTCACTTTTTCTGGAGGTGATGAAACGCCACGGTCCTTCACCCACCGGCTCCATTCGCCGTCGGACAGATCAGAAACACTTTGTCGCCCACCCGGCAGCGAGGCGCAGGAAATGTCACCCATGTACCCTTCTCGGCTGTTTCTGGAATCTCATCGTCACGGCGAAGCGATTCAACCCTAAACTCCTGTACACCCGTGGTGGGACCGTGAACCTGCACCAGGTCGCCAACCCTCAACTCCGCATCCTGTATCTTCACCTGCGCGATCTTCGCCTTGAGAAAATAGTCCAGCACGACGCCGGAATGGCGCTTCACCTCCTTTGCGAACGAATTCGGGCCAGACGTGAACTGTTCAACGCCGGGACGTCCGAAATACAGTCCGCTCGAATATTCGCGGTGGAAGAACCGGCGGGTGCGCTCGACAAGCGTCTCGGCTAACTCTGGAGTGAACGTCCCCGCCCTGACGGCATCCACTGCCTCGCGATACGCGCCAACGACCGTCATCACATATTCGGGATTGCGCGCGCGTCCCTCGATCTTGAACGACGCAATGCCCGCCTCGATTAGCCTGTCCACAAACGGAAGCGAACACAGATCCTTCGCAGACAGGACGGTGTGCGGCGTCACGGTGAACTCGGTATCGGATGAATGGACCGGTTCCCCATCCCCGTCTGAATACAGATCGACGGCCTTCAGGACGAAGGTGCGGCGGCACGGCTGGCGGCACTCCCCGCGGCTGGCGCTGCAACCGTAGGCATCATGACTCATCAGGCATCGTCCGCTCTCGGCCACGCACTGTGCGCCATGCACAAAGCATTCAACCTCAAGCCCGCCATCGCGGACAATGCGACTGACCTCGTCAAGAGTGCATTCGCGGGCGAGTACAACGCGCGTCGCACCCTGCTCCTTGAGGAACTTCACCGCCGTGGAGTTCGATATGCTCATCTGGGTGGAGACGTGAAACGGTACACCATGCCTCTTGCACATCGCGACAACGCCCCAGTCAGCCACGATGAATGCATCCACGTACGGCTTCGCTGCCGCGATGAGTGCATCGACCTTACCGGCCTCGTCCTCGAAGATGATCGAATTGAGGGTTAGATAGCGTTTTACAGGGATGCGTCCCGGCCGGGCCCTCTCGCAGCGCCGTTTGATTTCGGGCAGATCGGCAAACGTAAAGTTTATTCCCGCACGCTGCCGCATGTTGAACTCACCCAGACCGAAATAGACTGCGTCCGCCCCCGCGTCAAGCGCGGCCTGCAGACACGTCATATCGCCTGCAGGCGCAAGTATCTCCACACTGTCAGCCGTGCACATTATGCCAATCCCCGCTCTGGAGCCTGTCTCGACCCGTCGCGACGGCGGCGAAAGAAATCGCGCAGGATAAGAAGCGACTCGGCCTCCATCACGCCCGTTACGATCTCCGGATGGTGGTTGATTCCGGGATGTCCAAAGATGTTGAACACCGTGCCGCCGCCCCGCTTCGGATCCGACACGCCCCAGACTACGGTTGAGACGCGCGCAAGGATTATCGCTCCCGCACACATCGGACAAGGCTCCTTTGTGACGTACAGACGCGTCCCGGTGAGGCGCCACGCCCCTTTCGTCGCCGCCGCCGAGGTCAGCGCAAGCATCTCGGCATGCGCCGTCGCATCCTTGAGCATTTCCGGCTGGTTATGGGCGCGCGCAAGAATCCGGGCCGTACAGGGATCGGGGTCGAACACTCCTTCCCTTTCGCCTTCAGCCGGCGCAGGCTCGACTATCACGCAGCCTGTCGGCACCTCACCATCGGCGGCGGCCTTTTCCGCCTCGCGGAGTGCAAGCGACATGAAATATCTGTCGAACTCGGATGTCACGCTCCAACGACCTTTCTGACGGCTTCGACCGAAACGCCTGCAAGAAGTATGCGCTTCTGCTTGGATGTCTCGCCGGACTTGAACACGACCATGCTCTTCGGCAGACCGAACGCATCCGCCAGCGTCTCTATCAGCTCCTTGTTGGCCTTGCCGTCGACAGGCGCGCACCTTATCCGCACCTTCACCGCATCGCCGAGAAGCCCATCCACGCCAGCCTTCGATGAACGCGGCTGGGCCTTCACGTTCAGGACGACTCCATCGGCTGTTTCGGTACAGTACGCCATGCCGCCGGTCTTGAAGATCAAGCTTTCCTGAAAGCGTCCTTGAGTGCGTCCACCTTGTCCGTGCGCTCCCACGGGAACACCTTGCGTCCGAAGTGTCCGTATGCAGCCGTATCCTCGTATTTCCAGCCCTTCGGCGTCGTGAGAGCAAGCGCCTCGGTGAGGGCGTACGGACGGAAATCGAATATCCTGCCCGAAAGAAGCATCTTCTCGATCTGCGCATTGGTGACGCCATGGGAGGTTCCGTAGGTCTTTACGCAGATGGACACGGGCTTGTCTACGCCGATAGCGTACGCAACCTGTATCTGGCAGCGGTCGGCAAGGCCTGCGGCCACGATGTTCTTCGCCGCATAGCGCGCATAGTAGGCGGCGCTGCGGTCAACCTTGGAGGGATCCTTTCCGGAGAACGCTCCGCCGCCGTGTGCGGCCATGCCGCCATAGGTGTCGACAATGATCTTGCGTCCGGTGAGACCGGAGTCTCCGCACGGGCCGCCAACCACGAACTTGCCTGTCGGGTTGATGTAGAACCTGGTGCGGTTAGTCAGAAGCTTCGTCTTTGAGAGAAAGGCATACGCCGCCTCCTTCATGGCCGCATAGCATTTCGCGTTCGCGCCCTCTTCGGTCGTCTGATGGGAAAGCACCACAGTCTCGATGGAGAGCGGCTTGCCGTTCTCGTAGACGACAGAAATCTGCCCCTTGGAGTCTGGACGGAGGAAGGGCAGAGTCCCCTTCCTGCGGAGCTTTGCGAAATGCTCAAGAAGCGAATGCGAATACATGATCGTCGCCGGCATCAGCTCCTTGGTCTCGTTCGTGGCATAGCCGAACATCATGCCCTGATCGCCAGCGCCTTGCTTCGCCTTTGTCTTGCGGTTCACGCCACGGGCGATGTCCGGACTCTGCCCGTGAAGCGCGCTCATGTACGTAAGCGATTCCCACGAGAACCCCTCTGCGGCGCAGTCGTAGCCGATTTTCTTCACGACCTTGCGCGCAATGGCGCCGGTATCTATATCCTTGAAACCACGGCACGTGATTTCCCCTGCGTTGACAACGAGATCAGGTGCGACCATCGTCTCGCAGGCGACTCGCGCATTGGAATCCTTGGCAAGGCAAGCATCGAGAATGGCGTCCGATATCTGGTCGGCGACCTTGTCGGGATGGCCCTCCGATACCGACTCCGAAGTAAATACATGGCGATGTGCGTCTTTCATTGCAATTTTCCTGTTCTTGAAATTAAAGTTCTTGTTAGCCTCTCACCGTACCGTCTCCGACGATGGTGTACTTGTATGTCGTAAGCTCTTCAAGCCCCATCGGTCCGCGCGCATGCAGCTTGTCCGTGGAGATGCCGATTTCGGCGCCCATGCCGAACTCCGCTCCGTCCGTGAAGCGCGTGGACGCGTTCCAGTAGACCGCTGCCGAATCAACGTCGCGCAGGAAGAGGTCGGCGCGCTCTTTGTCGTTCGTGACTATGCAGTCGGAATGGTGCGAACCATGCTCGTTGATGAAATCTATCGCATCCTCGACGCCCTTGACCTCGGCGATGTTGAGATCCATCGAAAGATACTCGACGCCCGCTCCGTCGTCATGGAGCGCGACACCCTTGTCCGCCGCCCACGCCCTGACCATAGGAAGGAACAGCGGCGCAAGCTTTTCGTGTACGAGCAGGCACTCCGCCGCGTTGCAGGTGCCGGGACGCTGGGTCTTTGCGTTGTCGAGAATCGATAGAGCCATCCCGAGATCGGCCTTGTCGTCCACATACACGTGGCAAATTCCGTTGTAGTGCTTGAGGACGGGTATGAGCGCCGCCTCGCACATGGCGCGGATGAGCCTTTCGCCGCCTCGCGGAATCGCGACGTCTATCAAACCGACGGAGCGCACCAACTCGGTGACTCCCGCATGATCCGTGGTTTCGACCATCTGGACCGCATCCACCGGCAGGCCAGACTTCTCGAGTCCCGCACGGACAGCGGCATTCAGGGCCTGATTCGACTTGAACGCCTCCTTGCCGCCACGGAGAATGACGGCGTTGGAAGTCTTGAGGCAGAGCGCGGCGGTGTCGACAAACACATTCGGCCGAGACTCGAATACGACCGCGATCACGCCGAACGGCTGACGCACCTTGCGGATATGGATGCCGCTGGGCCTGTCGCGCTCCCAAATCTGTTCGCCCACCGGATCGGGAAGCGTCGCGACATGGCGCACGCCGTCCACCATAGACCTGAAACGCGCCTCGGTGAGCGTCAAACGGTCCACGAGCGCCGCCGAAAGCCCATTGGCTTGTCCAGTCTCAACATCCTCCGCGTTTGCCGCCAGTATCTGCGGCTTCATAGTCTCCAGCGCCTGGGCAATGGACTCCAACGCCTCGTTCTTGCGCTCCGTCGAGAACGAGCGCATCCTTGCAGACGCCGCACGCGCCCTGACTGCCAAACCATGAATTGTCTCTGCTATGTTCATGCCGCATATTATATCACGAAATGCCGGAATGCCTGATACCGCATCATAGCCGCCTTTGGCGATTGAAAGCCCCATCAGTCAAGATTGCAGAAAGAAATGATGGCGATGCACCGCATCCTACGTCAAACGCGCTCATTTACCGAGGGCGTCGACAGGGTTCTTGCAGGCAGCAAGAAGCGCTGGGACAAACGAGGCGAGAAGACCAAAAACATACACGATGACGACGACCCAGACCACATCCGACGCAACCAGACGGTACGGGATCGAATCAAGCCCGTACACGGACTTCGGGAACACCTCCACACCAAAGTGCGCAAGCTTGTCGACCAAAGACTGAAGATTGGCGAGTACACCCCACGCGGCAAGAAGACCCAACACGACGCCTGTAGTGCACTGCACAAGACCATGCGCCATGAACACCGCCATGATGCGTCGCTTCGGAAAGCGGAGCGCCTTCAGAAGCCCGATTTCCGGCGTCTTCTGGACCGTGAGCACAAGCAGTGTGTTCATCACGCAGAAAAGGGCCACGATTGTAATGAGCATCAGCAGAAGAGCCGTCATGTTCTTCTCGACCGCAAGTGCGTTGAAAAGTTCACGGTCCGCTTCGCGCCATGTGATGAGCCTGTTTTCCGTGAGGGCGTTCACCTGGTCGCAGACCATGTCGAACGCCGCCGGAACGGCAGGTTCGGCGCACTTGACGTGTATCGCAAAAACGCCACCGCGGTCCAATCCCATGAGATCGCGCACATTCGGAAGCGAAGCGACGGCAAAGCCGGAATCGTAGTCGCGCTGGCCGGATGAGAATATCCCCGCCACCGTCCACTTGACGGGAAGCACGATCTCATCGCGGTTCACCATCGTCTTCGGGGAATATACCGTTACCTTGTCGCCCGTCCACGCGCCTAGCTGACGGGCGAGATCGACACCGAGGACGATCGAGTCGCCCTCCAGGTCATACGTGCCGGAACGCGGCGGTCCCAGCCTGTACGCACGGCTGAAGCGGTCCGGATCGACGCCAAGGATCACCGGTGCGGAAACCCGTCCGTCCTTTTCGAGGAGGCAGCGGGTGTCTATCTGCGGCGTGACGGCGACAATGCCGGGAACCGCCTCCAGTTTCCTTACCAGTTCGTCCTCTCCGCGGATCACATGATTGCCGCCGTACGGGACAATGGAGATGTGCGGCTTGAAGTCTAGGATCTTGCGTTCCCAGAGGTCGCCGAATCCGGTCATCACCGCACGAACTATGATCACGGCTGCGACGCCCAGCAAAACGCCCAAAACCGAAACGCAGGTTATGACCGAGGTCACCGAGCGTTTCGGCTTGAGATATTTGAACGCTAGAAAAAGCGGAAAAGGCATCGCCTTTAGATCGAGAACACTGATACGTTGTACATCTGGTACTTGTTGCAGGTGTCGAGTGCGTCCACAAGATACTTGTGGGGCGAATCGAGCGTGCAGCGGATCACAACCATCGAGTTCTTCGAGGTCTTCGAGATTTCGCGCATGCTCTGGTCGAACTGCTTCATGTTCATCATGCGGCCGTTGAACACGAGACCGCCGGAACCGATGTCGATCTTGACCTGCGTGTCGTTCTCTTCAGAAGCGGCGGCGGAACTTGCCGGAGCCGGACGGTTTGCGTTCAGCTTCGAGAAGATGTCCTCCTGCTTGATCGTCACGACGAAAAAGATGATGAGCTCAAACACGACGTCGATCATCGGCGTCATGTCAAGCTGCGGATTGTCTTGGGGTTTGCGTGCCATTGTATAGACTCTCCGTTACTTCGCCTTGCGTTCGTAGATTGCCATGAACGATATCTTCCATATGCCGTTCGCGGTGCAGGCGTTCATTACGCGCGCTACATGCTCATGGCGCACACGATAGTCGGCGCGAATGAGAACGGGAAACTCGCCGAACTTGCGCTTGCGTTCCTTGACACGCTGGCCGATCTGCTCGGGTGTCATCGTAATGTCACCCATCGAGATACGGCCCGTGCGGGCTATGTCAACGGTCATCTGCGTGGGCGGCATCTCTTCGGGGGTGAGCTCAATGCCGTACCGTCCGTCCTCGAGCTTGATCGTTTCATCCTTCGCCTGGCACTGCGTAAGCGTGACGACGAAGAAGATGATGAGCTCGAACACGACGTCGATCATCGGCGTCATGTCGAGCTGCGGATTCTCCTGGGCTTTGCGAGCCATGGCTTAAGGTTTCCTTTCGGAATCAAGCCTTAGACGGCGGCCTCTTCAGCCACTTCTTCGTCGGTAGCGACCTCAACGTTGCGAAGGCTGTTCAGGAGCTCCATCGTGACAGCCGTCATGCGGAGGATGAGACGGTTCGCATTGTTGCGGAGCATGTAGAAGAGGGTGATCGAGGGGATGGACACGATAAGGCCGCCTGCAGTCGTCCAAAGCGCCTGGCCGATGGATGCCGCGAGCATGGATGCGTCGCCGGCGCCGCCGGAAGCAAGAGCCTGGAACGTAAGGATCATTCCCTGCACCGTACCGAGAAGGCCGAGGGACGGACCAAGGTTGGAGCACACGGAAATCCAGTTCAGGCGCTGCATGAGCTTCTCCTGCTCAAGGTCGGATGCGGCGGTAACCGCTTCCTGAATGACGTCGAACCCTTCGGATACGTGCTGGAATGCGGCACCGAGGATATTGCTCATCGCGCTCGGCTCATTCTTGCACGCGGCAAGAGCCTGTTCGACGTCACCTTCCGCCATCGCATTCTGGACGTTCGTGATGAGGGAGTTCGGCATGAGCTTGCCGGGCTTGATGAGGACGTAGCAGTCGACGGCAAAGTAGATCGCCATCGCTCCATCCGCGAAAAGGGCGAACCACAGGAGCATGCCGACGATGCCCGAACCGAACACGATGTCATAGAAGCCGCCGCCGGAATTCGTCGTCTGTTTGGAGGTATCGGACTCCACGGCATTGCCCTGTGCGTCCGTCAACTGTGCATACGAAACGGTTGCAGCCACAGGAGCGCATACGCACCCGAGGAAAACCATCGCCGCCATCGTAGCTTTTCTCATCTTCTTCATGCTCATGATTTTTTCCTTTTCTTTGTTAAGATTTTGCTGAATGTTGGTAAACTTACTTCTTTGCCCACTGACTTGCCGGATAGAGGCGCTTCAACTCTGCGCGCATCTGGTCCGCCCGGCCGGCCTGACCGATCTTCTCAAAGCACTGTGCCGACTTCGCTAGAGCCTCGGGACGGAGCTGATCGGCGACCTTGCCGTCCGTATACATCAGCGCAACGCGGAGATAGCCGTCGACAAGAGCCGCACGGATGGACTCCGCAGACTCGCCGGAGGCGAGAATCAGGTCGCCGCGACCGATGAGGGCCGCTCCGCTCGAATACCGGTCGCCGGAAGCCGCAGCCTTTGCGAGAAGTTTCTCAAGCTGATCCTTCTTGCCGAGCTGAACGAGAACCTTCCAGTAGATCGGAGCAAACTCACCCTTGAACGCGGCTTCAGGATTCGCGCGGACAACCGCCTTGCAGGAATCGCTCGCCTTGTCGACATCACCCATCGCGAGATAGGCATCGGCGAGATAGCGTGCGGCGCGGAGATCCCACTGAAGGTGGTTGTACATCTTCACGACGCTGTCGAAATACTTGATGGCAGAGGCGCCCTGCCCCTTTTCGACGCGTTCCACGGCCTGATCCCAGCCCTTGGGAGCCTCAATGTCCATCGCTGTGACGTCTGTGGGGGATATCTCTATTTCAAGCAAGGCGCCGCCCTGCTTCGTCTGAACGAAATACGTCTTGGACTTCATGCTGTAGCGCACGACTCCCTTGTGCGTTCCCTGTGCGTCGGTTATCGCGCCGATGATGTCGGCAGCCGCAGCAGACATCGTCGCCGACGCCGCAAGAACCAAAGTAGCCAGAAGTTTCTTCATTGTTGTATGTCCTTTACCGTTAAGATTGAATTGCTGAAATCAGAGTTCCGTCTTGGCCTGGTTGATCGCATTCTGCACTGCGGTCTTGGCCTTGCCGTTCGGATAGATGTCGAGATACGTCTCGCCGTACTTCACGACGCGGGCGGCGAATTCCTTCCTGTCCTCCATGTGCGGAATGAGTTTCGCCATGAGAGGAAGCGCGCTTGCGTAGCAGCGCTCGAGATTCTTGAGCTGCTTGGGCGTCATCTTGGAGACAGGGTGATTGTCATCGGGCTCATGAGCCTGCAGGAACGCCTGATAGCCGCCGACCGCCAGACGCATCGTCTCAAGCGCCTCTTCCTTGAGCTGCATCGTCTCCTCAGCCTCCATCTTGCGGACATACACGCCCGCAGACTCGAGGGCAAGCTCATCCTCCATCTCAGGACGGAACTGTCGCACCTTCTTGACCGCACCGATGGCGGCGTTGAAGAACTTGCGGCGGAGATTGTTGTCGCGTTCGCGGCGGCCCTCCTCGGATGCGACTTCGATGAGCATCATGTACGCGTCCACGACAACGGCGTTGCGGGGATTCTTCTCGATGAACCGATCGAGCGCTTCGTGCGCCTCAGTGATGCGGCCTGCACCATAGAGAGCCTTCGCCTCGCCAAGCTGCGCCCTGGCCTCGTAGTGCGCTGCGTTCGGCTTGCCCTTGGCAATGTCCGCAACCTTCTGGTATAGCATCTGGGCCGTGTCGTAGGCCTTGAAGTCGACAAGTGCGGCTCCCGCATCGAGAAACTGCTTGGGCGTATAGTTGCCGGAAGTCCTGAGCATCTGCTCGTACTGCTCAACAGCCTCAGCCTTGCGCCCCATGCTCATGAGGGCCTTCGCAAAGAACGGAACGGAGTTCTTGGCCTCCTCGGACTCGGGAAACTCCTTGGCGAGACGCTCGAACGCACCCTTGGACTTCGTCGCATCGCCCATGGCCGTATAGACGGTGCCGAGCATGACGAGCGCCTGCGGCGCATACCGCCCCTTCGGAGCGGACTCCATGTACGACTCATAGCACTTCGCCGCCTGCTTCAGGAACGCGCTCACGTCGAATTTGCCAATCGGATGCTGGAGACGCTGCCAGGTATCGCCCTCAAGGAAATGCGCCTGCTCACGTGCAAGGCCCAGTTTCTTCTTGTCTGCAGACGAGGTAAGCGGAGATTCAATGCCTGCGGTCGCGTCCTTAACCAACGCGCGGAAGTTCTTCACTGCGGAAAGGATGAAATTGGCGGCGAGCTTGTTGGACTCCGCCTTCGCCTCCTCCACCGTATTCGTTCCGGCCGCCTCGTAGAGCGCGAAACCGCGGTTCCTTTCGAGCACTGCGAGAGAAAGGCGCGCGCTCACACGGTCCATAACCATCTTCGACGCTTCAAGATACTGCTTGAGATACTCGATCTGTCCGTCGATGTCATCCTGCTTGCCACGGCATGCAGACATCATCTGAAGCGCCTGCACGCGATAGGTGGAGTTGGAATACTGGGCGAGCACCGTGTTGAAATAATGGGCGGCCTGATCGTAATCTTCGGCCTTGTATGCGGCGCCGCCGAGAGACATCGCCATCTGCGCGGCCTGATAGTGCGTGGGATAGAGACGGAAATAGGAATCGTAGAGCTTCTGGCTCTGGGCACGGCTGCCGTTCAGCGTCTCACGGGCGGCAAGACGGAGCACATTGTCCCCCGCCGTGCGCGTCCACTTCTCGTTGAGGCCGGAGAAGCGCTCGGCGAAATAGCCTTCGATCGCATCGACGTCGCAGCGGAGCGAGGCTTTGGCCTTGGCGTCGCGTTCGGCCTTCCAGACCTCAAAGACGCTCTCAGCAAGTTTGAATACCGCATCCAGCGAATTCTCCGTCTCGGGATAAAGGGCCAGCACTTCATGGTACGCCTTCACGGCATCGGACCAGCGCGCCTCACGATAGGCGGCATTGGCGGCCTTGAACTGCATCTTGCGGACATTGTCGATCTGCGCGGCGGTGATGTTCGTCTTGACGTCCTTCTTGAACATGTCCTTGACGAGTTTCTTGATCTCCTCAGCCAATTCGCCGGCGGACGCCGCCCATGTCGATTCGGGGTACTTAACGAACACGTTGATCGCATGGTTGAACGCACCTGCGCCATTGCGCTTCCCGCCTTCCTTGACGCCAAATAGGAGGTCTGCGATCTTGGCCTTGTCCGGCTTCTTCCCCTCCAGTTCCTTGCCGACCTCCTTCCAGAGCATCTCTGCGAGCAGATAGCGGCAACTGGGCATCGGGGACTGGCGGATCAACCCCTGTGATCCATCAGGGTCAAGCTGAAGAAGCTGGTTGTGGATGTCCTGAAGCTGGGGAAGGTATTCGTTGACGAGCTCCTGTGCGCGGGCGATGTTGCCCTGAGCCATCTCAACATGGGCCTTGAGGGAGACGGCACGGCCGTACACAAGGATGAGATCGCTCATCCAAAGCATGCGGTCTGCACGCATCGATGCTTTCTTGATGTAGCCCGCGCGCTTCTTCGCATCTTTCGTATCGGCGGCGAGCTGCAGGCAGAGTTCAGTCTCCTCCGTGGCGAACACGGCCCACACGTCATCTTTGAGCGGAAGCTTGAGCAGGCCGTCATACACAGCGATGGACTGATCGAACTTCTTTTCGGAACGGAGGATCTGGATCCACGTATAGGCCGCCTCCTGATAGAAGCTCATGAGCTCTTTCGTGGGCACCGGCACGCCCTTGAAGAACTCGTCGTACAGCTTGCGGCACTCGGGAAGCTTCTGGCGCGCATAGTACGCATTTGCCATGGCGATCGTGAGAGCCCAATATTCGGGCGAACCCTTTTTCTTCTTGGCGAGTACAGCCTTCACCTCATCGAAATGCCCGAGACGCAGATGCCCCTGCTGCTCCAGCACCTCGAGACGTGCGGAAAGGACAGGCCAGTTCTCGCGGGCCTTCACGATCACAGGAGCCGCGAGGTCGGGCATGTTGGCGTCGATCAACGCCATTATGAACGCGCACTCGGCATCCATCGCCTCCTGCTCAGCGGCGGGAATCGCCTCCACGGCAGGCTTATTGTCATCCTCGGCCGCAGCATTTGGAGCCGCAGTCTGAGCGGTAGCAAAACCGGCGAATGCAAACGCCGCGAACGCAAAAACTGGAAATCTGGAAAATCTCATGGAGCGCATTATACGAAAAAGCCTTTTTGTGTGCAATACCATTTAACCAACAAAATGGAATGACTTGATTGTTGCCCTTTGTGGTATAATAGCGCACATGTCACAGGAATGGAACATCAGGAGCCGCGGACACGTGTGCTCGATCTGCGAGAAGCCGTTGGTGGACAAGGCTCCGGTGGTGAGCGTGCTTCACGAACTGCCGGATGGTTACGAACGTCTGGACTGCCACCCTGAATGCTGGAAGACCTCTCCGCGCGACTGGGAGCCGTTCAGTTCCTGGGAGGGCGTGTATGCCGCCCCGACTCCGCCAGACAGGAAGGAGACGCTCAAGAAAGAAACAGCGGACGAACTCCTCCGCCACCTGATCTCCCTCGACGATCCGGCAATGAAGAACGTCGTGTACGTGCTTGCCGTCATGCTCGAACGTTCAAAGATCCTAGTCGAACGCGACGCCAAGGAACAGCCTGACCGCACCATCATTCGCATCTACGAACACCGCCGTACGGGCGAATCGTTCATTGTACTCGATCCGCGCATCAGGCTCGAAAATCTCGGCGACGTGCAGACAGAGGTCGTTGCCCTTCTCTCCGGAACAAAGACCCTTGGCGAAGTGTCTCAAGCCAAGGAGTCTGAAGAAGCCCCTGCTGCGCCGCAGAATGCCTCCATACAGGAAACCGAGGCCGGGCCTCATACGGAACAGCCTCCCGCTCCCGCCGAGTGAACCTCTATCTGCATTTTCCGTTCTGCCGCAGCAAATGCGCGTACTGCGCATTGCATTCCCGCGCAGGCGAACCGGAGTCCGAACGGCGCGCATACGTAAAGCGTCTCGCCGCAGACCTCGACAGGCATTTCAGAAACTGCGGCGGCAAACCGCTCTCGACGCTATACTTCGGCGGCGGCACTCCCGCCCTGTGCGACCTTTCCCCGGTTCTGGATACAGTCGGAAGGCAGATGAAATCCGGACAGTTCGAATTCACGGTGGAGCTGAATCCGCTCGACGTATCGCCCGGTCTTCTGTCGAAACTCCGCAGCGGCGGCGTGAACCGCATTTCAATGGGCGTGCAGAGTTTCGACGACAGTGTGCTGAGATCCATGGGACGTCTCCACTGCGCAGATCAGGCACGAAACGCGTGGCGCATGATCCGGGATGCCGGGTTTGACAATGCCGGCATCGACCTCATCTGCGGATGGCCGGAATGCGGCATGGGCACCGCACCCTCCGGAGCCTGGTCGCGCACACTGGACGCCGCCGCTTCTCTCTCACCAGACCACTGCAGCGTCTATACGCTCATATTGGAGCCGGGGACGCGTCTTGCCCGCGATGTAGATGAAGGAAGGATATCGCTGCCGTCCGACGATATCGCACTCTCCGAACTCGCAGAGGCAGAACGAATCCTTGGAGGAGCCGGTCTTGAACGCTACGAAATCTCAAGTTTCTCAAAACCGGGAAAGGAGTGCCGGCACAATCTTGCCGTCTGGAGGGGAGAAGACTACACCGGCATAGGGGAAGGCGCCTGCAGTCGCGAGGGGAACGCCGTTTCGCGGACGATATTCCGTCTGCGACTTCTCAAGGAGGGATTCTCGCCTGAGTCCGCAGCAGCCGACTTCCCGGAACTTGCGCCGCGTGTCGACGAATGGAACGAAACGCTCGGCCGCTTCACTGAAGAGGGGCTGCTCACCGCATCACGCACCGACAGCACCGCGACAACATACCGACTCACGCCTCGCGGAACGGAAGTGTGCGACACGATCCTTGCGGAACTGGTCTAGACGTTGGCGGCAATCCGTTCGTTCAGACTTCCGGTGCGGTATCCCTGAAGGTCCAAGGCGACATACACGAACCCCAGCCCTTTCAAGGCGGAGACTATCTTCTCCCGATTCTCCAGTGCGGATGCAAGCGAATCCGGCTCGACCTCGATGCGGGCGATGTCTCCATGTATGCGCACCCGCACCTGACGGAAACCAGCGTCTCGCAGATAATCCTCGGCTCTCTCGACCATGCCGAGCCTTTCGGGCGTAATCCTCTCGCCATACGGAAACCGCGAGGCCAGACACGCAAACGAAGGCTTGTCTGCCGTGGGGAGCCCCATCTTAAGCGAAAGTGCTCGTATCTCACGTTTCGTGAAACCACAGACACGGAGCGGACTCTGTATGCCCAACTCGGCAACGGCCTTGAGCCCCGGACGGTAGTCGCCCAGGTCATCGACGTTGCTGCCTTCACAGACGACAGTCATTCCTTCTGCGGCGGCGGACTGCAGCATCATCCTGAACAGCCCGAGTTTGCAGATGTAGCACCGATCCGGCAAATTCGCGGCAAAACCTTCAATGGACAATTCACCGCCTTCCACCATCAACTGCCTCACATCCTCTTTTCTGCAGAACGCCGCCGCCTCGGCAAACTCCCGTTCTGGGAATATGCACGACCGCACGGTAACGGCGATGCACCTCTCCCCCAGAACATCATGAGCAATCTTAAGAAGAAACGTGGAATCCACCCCACCGGAAAACGCCACGGCAACGCTGCCATATTCCCTCAGCAGCTCTCTGAGCCGATTTAATTTGCCATGAATCTCACTCATACTTTTTCTCTGACATGAACATCTTCTTTGCGTCCGAAGCGGAGTGACGGACGCGAATAAGGTATCATGAGCTGATTCCATTTGTCAATCCTGTATCCCCTCAAAAGGGGAACGGGAACCAATATTGAGTCGCCATATCGGTGATGGGATTCAGGCAAATGACGTAATCGACCACCCTGGATACGCACATACGACCACAGGCAGATCTTTTCGCAGACAGGGTGTCTGGAGCAAGCGCATCATCTGGCGAGCCAGCCGCCGTCGACCGGCAGCACGACGCCATGCACGTAGTCCGCCGCCGGGGAGCAGAGAAACACGCACGCGCCTGCGATGTCCGAGGCCTCGCCCCAGCGTCCTGCCGGGATGCGCTCGAGGATCTGGCGCGAACGCACCGGGTCCGCCCGGAGCGCGGCGGTGTTGTCGGTCGCGATGTAGCCGGGCGCGATGGCGTTCACGTTCACGCCCTTCGACGACCACTCGTTCGCGAGCGCCTTGGTGAGCTGCCCGACGGCGCCCTTCGACGCCGCATAGCCAGGAACCGTAATGCCGCCCTGGAACGTGAGGAGCGAAGCGGTGAACACGATCTTGCCGTATCCGCGCTTGACCATGTCCTTGCCGAACTCACGGGCGAGGATGAACTGCGAATTGATGTTCACGTTCATGACCTTGTCCCAGTATTCATCCGGATGCTCCGCCGCGGGCGTGCGGAGAATCGTACCCGCGTTGTTCACGAGAATGTCGATCTGATGTTCATTCTTCACCTTCTCGATGAAGGCATAGACCGCCGCGCGGTCGGTGAGATCGCATTCCGCGGAACTGGTGCGGATGACCTTTGCTCCGGCTTCTTCAAGCGCATCGGCCATAGCCTTGCCGATACCGCGGTTGGAACCTGTGACGAGCGCCGTCTTTCCTGAAAGATCGTATGTAATCATAATGGTTGGGGTGTTAGGGGTTAGGGTTGTTAGGGGTTTGGGTTGAAGACGTACAAGCGGAGACTGACGCATAGGGCCTTAGTTTTGTCGTAAACGTCCGTTCTTTTCCGCGCGGCGCGGTGACGAACACCGTCGTCGCGGGATGCACGGTAAGATCGTTGCGCCCGACAAACCATCCGGCCAGAGAAGGCGTCTTGCGCCCCGTCGCCTTCGACACCGAAAGTCTGGCGTCACCGTCGAACATCATCTCAAGCGCCCATTTCCGTCCGGCGCCGTATGTCGCGTTCAGACTGCGTCCATCCGCCGAAATGGCGACGTTGGTCGTATCAAGGTGAAAAAGAAGCGTATATTCATGCTCGTTGCCGTCCACGCTCGTCGCACAGTCCGTCACCGTGAAGGTCTCGGACATCCGGTCGAAGCGGATATCGCGACGATGCCGCGCAAGACGGCGCTCCTGCGGGCCGAACCCCTGATCATACACGCCGAATGCCGCATCCCCGTCGGAGGTCGACACCCATCCCGCTTCAATAGGCTCCGTCATCTTCACAGGATCATTGCGGACCTGTCCAAGTCCATCGACAAGAAGCGTGTTGTGGGCGTGGGCGGAACGCGCATACGACCTGAAATCGGAGCGCTCGTACTGTCCGCCCCCATCGTCGAACACAAGTTCCTCTCCGCCTTTCCACATCGTGAACGCAAGCTTGTCCTGATGTTTGTGCGCCATTCCAAGCGGACCCACGTCGAACGCAAGGTACGCCGCATCGGGCGTCCAGCCGCCGCGCATCACGGCAAAGCCCGCATAAGGCAAAAAACGCGATGGCGTCTCTCCCGCCGGAGGCCGGCCTTCAAGCCCCTTGCTCAATGCCCATCGGAAATCCTCGCGGTCGGGGAATACGGCAAGCGCATTGCGCATTACGGCGGATACCGGAACGGTAAAGCAGTCATTGAACCGTGGCTGCACAAATCCGGGCGTCATCATCGCAAGAGGACCTTCTGCGCCGCGGCAGAGAAGGTCCCTGAACACCGGCGGCAGTTCTCCATCCCGCCCGTTGGCCGCCGCAAGGCGAAAGATGCGGGAGACCGTCGAGTAGAATACATTGTGGTAATCCGGAGAAAGTTCGTCATGCAGACCGTCTGGCAGAAGCTGTGCGCTGGCAGCGGCGGTGAAACGGCGCAGCGCTTCCGTGCGCATTGCCGCCGCATCCGGAAATTCAGGGAACTGCACTGCGAACACATAGGCGCCCGTCATCTCCATAAGCAGCCAATTGCCCTTCGTTCCGTGAGCAAGGAGATGTTTCGCCTGTGCGTGGGCACTGCGGACGAACGCAAGCAGTAGCTCGTCGGTGAAAGCCGGAGACTTGCGGAACGTCTCGAACGCGACACTCCAGGAACCAAGAAGGCGAAGTCCCTCCTCAATCGTGCGCCATGGCGATCCGACCGACCTGTACCCTTTTTCGGGCGGAACGCCGCCAGTCTGCGCCAACCAGTCCGAAAACTGCCGCACGAATGCGCGCGCGTATTTCTCGTCTCCCGTCTTGCGGTACGCCTCGGCAAGCGCAAGCCAGAATGGCATGCGGTTCAGTTGCCAAGTCCATTCCGGGTTGAACGCCCCCCTCCCTTCGGTGGGATTGAACAGCCAGTCGATCCTGTTCGAAGGGAATGACCACGGCACATTTACGACCATGACTTCGCCTGCCGCCGCACGGTCTGCGGCTGCCTGGCCTGGAGCGGCGTCATTTCCCCAAAAGCGCCCTAAAATACCGCGGCAGTCCGGGCGCGACCGGAAATGCGAAGCAGACGGAATCGGCTCGGCGACCGTGAAGGTCAGGGTGATCTCCGCCTCGGTTACGGGACTCTCGAATGCGAGTGAATGGCGTGTCGGCTCAATCTTCCCCGGATTTGATATGTGTTCGGAACTCCGCACGGTCCGTCCGCCCTTCGACACCGAGACAGAGACGACAGGCGTACCGAACTTTTCTCCTGCAAATGTAGTGTACACCTCCTCGAATGCCGACGGCTTTGAGAACTTCACGGCGTCGGTAACGGAAAACGCCTTCTTTGCACGGTCAAACCTGAATGTGCGCACCAGCGAAAGGAGGTGCGGCACTTCATACGCACCCGAAATGTCCAGAACGACGGTGTCACATGCATCGGTAAACTCCTTCTTGAGGACTTTCGCCGCGAAATCTCGTCCATTGGACTGAAGTTTCCCGTCCACCACCGGTACCGGATGCGCATAGGAATTGATGACCTTCGATTCGTAGCGGCGCGCAGAGAACGTCCGGGCCGTATACTCCTCGCCGCCAGGATCTCCGGAAAGAAGTTTGCCTTCGGAGACCAGATAATAGGAACCTACATCGTTATGGTTGTGGAGCTCACCGTTGTGTCCGCCTTTGACGGCGACGGACATGTCCCTTCCGGCGCGCATCAGCCAAACCTGTCCAACAGGGAACTCCGAACGGAGAGGCAAGGTTTCAACGCCATGTGAAGTTTTGCACGGGTGGCTCTTCGCCATTCCTAGCAATGATACGTACCGGTCAGTATATATGCCGGCAACTCCGTCTGCCGCCATGCCGAACGGGGATGCCTTTTCTGCTGCTCGGCAGGTAAGATCAGGCCAAACTCGGCGCACAAGCGCAAGATTTGCCGGGCTCGGCGCACCGCACCCGTCTGCGAACGACGGCGAAACTCCGTGTTCGAGCCGATATCCGTATGCATATTCCGCCGCCTTACGATAGATGGGCTCTTCGAAAATATCTATCTTTCCATCTGTCAGGTCACGCAGCGTCAGACCCAGCATCAGGAGGTGACCATATCCGTAGTTCCAATACCCCATTCCCTCTGAACAGTACCCATCAGCGGCAAAACCGCCCTTCGCGTAAAAACGAAGGCCCCGAAGTGCCCGCGCGACAAAGAACGCACGTTCACGAGGGTTGTCCAGCAGCGCGAGGGCGGTTGTGACGACATTGTCGTGACACACGGCGTTCCAGTTGTTTACGCCGCATATCCACCAGTTCAACAACGGATCACACCTCCTGCGGACACAACCATCCCTGTCCGCATGGGCATACGAAAGCCTGAGAGGGGCAAAAATGCGTCGCTCGATTTCAACGCGGATTTTCCCAACCGCCTCAGATGGAAGATCGTCGCCGAGGAAGTTCACGGTGCAGGCGAGATGCGAGGCTATCTGCGAGGAAAAGAGATCAACAGACGTAACCGTCCCACGCAGATTGCCACCCTTGTTGTCCGTCCTGTCATGGGCGGGTAAAACCCACGACTTCATGGAGCAGATGGCATCTATTGTCGCAAGCAGCGCAGGAAGGAACCGCCCTTTGCGCTCAATCGACTCCGCAACTGTCAGCTTCACAAGACGAACCAGACGTCTAAAATACGGCTTCTGGTAATTCGAACGGTTCCCGGTTGTCCAGAACTCCACATAAAGGGAGTCCGACGTATCCGGAATAGGCTCGCCGAGCAACGCTTCCGCCTCGGCTACGACACGTGCGGCATCTGGACGCAAAGCAAGCTTTTTCCATTCCGCCCGGTCAGAACCAAGAAGTCCGGCTCGTGGCGGAAGTTTAGAAAGCACATCCGCCATGTCTTCATCCGTCTGGCGAATGATGTCCTGCTGGGCAAAGACCTTTTCCATAGCCGCAGACGCTCCGTCCGACCGCGACGGAACCCGTGCCGCGACAAACGCACGGTAACGGTCCCGCGCCGTCGCTTCGACATAGCGCGAAAGCTCCAGCAGAGCGGCGAGGTCATCGGGCAATACATTGGCATCGTTCGCGGCAAGGATGGCGTCCGCGCATTTCCTTGCGTTCGCGAACGCGGCATTGCGGCCAGTCGTGCGGTACTCATCCGTGAACCGGACGAGCCCGTCCGCAACGGAAGATAACACTCCCAGCGTCAGCGTCAGCAACAGGACATTCGCCTTCGACATGGAGTTGCTCCCTTATCGCATTTCGGTGACGGGGATCTTGTCCATGTCGCCATAGTCGAGATTCTCGCCCGCCATGCCCCAGATGAACATGTAGTTCGATGTTCCGGCGGCGGAGTGGACGCTCCATTCGGGCGAGGTGATGGCCTGCTCGTTGTGCAGCCACACAAGACGCTGCTCCTGCGGACGCCCCATCTGATGGCAGATCGCCTGCCCCTTCGGGACGTTGAAGTAGAAGTACGCCTCCATGCGGCGGTTGTGCGTATGCTGCGGCATCGTGTTCCACACGCTGCCTTCCTCAAGCTCCGTAAGGCCCACCTGAAGCTGGCAGCATCCGCCGCCCGGCTTCTTGGCGAGCACCTTCTGCACGATGAGCTGGTTGATGCAGCGCGCGTTCGACTCCTTGAGCGAGCCGGCCTTGATGTAGTTGCCGATGGTGTAGCCGGGCTTCTTGCAGTTCTGGTCGCTCGTGATGCGCTGGGTCACGTACTCCCTGTACGCCGGAGCGGAGTTGAGGTAGAACTTGGCGGGATTCTTCGAATCGTTCGACCTGAATACGACCTTCTTCTTGCCGCAACCGACATAGAGCGCCTCCTTAAAGTCGAGAGCATACTCTTCGCCGTCAACGGTAACAACGCCGGGGCCGCCGACGTTGATTACGCCAAGTTCGCGCCGGTCGAGAAAGTTCTCGGCCTTGAGTTCAAGAAACGTCTCGAGATCAAGAGCCTTCGACACCGGCATCGCGCCTCCGTACACGAGACGGTCGTACATCGTGTATGTGAGGTTTATCTCATCTGGCGACATGACCTTCTCCATCACGAAACGCTCGCGGATCTTCGCGGTGTCGAACGTCTTGAAATCATCCGGGTGCGATGCGGCCTGGACCTTGTAGTTGATTTCGGCCGAAGCCGCAAATGCGATAGGCAACGCCGCCAACGCAATGATTGCATGTTTCTTCATCTGTCTCTCTTTCTTTGTTATTGTTTAAACCGGAAATCACTCTTTCTCTATTGATATCCGCACCTTGAGTCTCTTGTCGCCTGTCGCACGGAACGCCGCATAGCGTCCGTTGCGGTTGTGCGCAACCATGCCCGTGGGCGCAATGCGCCCGTCCGTGCGGTAGCGGCACACCCATCCGCGATAGGACACCGACAGCGAATTTCCGTCATGGGAAACGCGTGTTGAATCCCTGCCGTCGAATTCGAAGGCGGGAAGATCCATGGCGACCTCTCCTTCTCCGGACAGATCCATCTCCATGCCGTCGGCTGAAAGCCGGCATTCCCAGTTCATGTTGCCAACCTTCCACTGCGTCAGGGCGTATTTCGCGGTCTTCGCCTCATGCAGGATATTCCAGCCGGCATTCTCCGCCACCACCGGGCGGATCGAAAGCGTGGAGATGTTAGGCTCAGGCAAGCGGTAGTTCGGCGACTTGGCGCAAGGGATGGAAAGGCAAATCTGCGTCGGTGCACCTCGGCGATGCAGACGGCCAAGGCCGTTGCAGTCGTAATGCCCGTTGGCGCAGTAATCGAACTGGGCCGAATACTCTCCGGCATACATCAGTGCCTGATGGAATGTCGGTGAGAGAAGGAACACATCCGGTTTCGCCGGCACGTAGCCTGCGGCAGGGATCGTCTCGTCGGCGAAATACCATCCAAGCATCGCCCAGGAGCCCATTGTGATCATGTACTTGTCGAAGTAGGCGTACCGTTCACATCCGATATCGGCCTTTTCGGAGTACACGCCCTTGCCGGATTCGCGCGGATAGCGGTTCTTCACATGACTGACCGGACGTTCCGCGAGCCAGACACGCATCGCGTTCGCCGAATCTGCGGCCGCCCTGCGGAACTCCGACGCCTTCGCCATGTCGCCCCTGTCCGCAAAGCGGGCGGCATACCATTCGCAAAGCGCGGAATAGAACGTGTTGTTGTGCAGGAACTGGTTGCTGCGTCCGCCATAGGGTATCTCGCCGCAAGCGGACAAGAGCTTAAGCGTAGGTTCGGCCGAAAGGTCCATGCAGCCCTCCAGCTTTGCGCGTGACGGTCCGGAGAATCCGTCGCTCAGAATCTGTGCAAACTGAAGCCTTGTAACAATATCGTAAACCATCGGCTGGAAGGGATCCCTGTACATTCCGGAGGAGTCAAACCACCTGAGCTGATCGGCCACATACTTCTCCACGAAACCGGGATTTCCCCCTAAGCCTCGCCGCAGACGCGCCTGCTCGCTGGCACCGGCAAAGACGACCCAATTGCCGGCCTTCGTAAGATCCACATTCCTGCGGCCCGTGGAATAGCATCTTTCGGCATCGACTTCACAGAGGGACTTCCGCCATGAGCCCGTCACGGTCTTGGGGTACGTCCGGCGCTTTTCAAGCTCCACCAGCGCTATCGAAAGCTCCTTCACGGAAAATTCGTTTCCGCCCGATTTCGGCGGCATCCTGCCCTTCCTTGCGTCTCTGCACGCAACATCCATCATCTTCTTCGCGAGTTCGCGCTTTTCCGAAAGCCGTCCGTTGGCGACGAGAATCGCCAGGTTTGCCGTAAGCCGCGGAAAGCCATGCTCCTGCACCCCGTCGCGCTCAGCCTCGGCCTGATACGAAACCAACCGCTCGTCGGAGTAGGCCCGGACAGCCGCCTCCATGAAATCGAGATAGGCGGATTTCGAAACACCGTCCGTCGCCGATGCGACGGGCCAAGGCTTGGACAGACACGTTTCCTGGAACCTGCGGACCGTTTCGTGCCACGCGGCGGCATCGGTGATCTCGCCCGCCATCGACCAGCCCGCGCCCGCCCAATATGTGAATTTGTTGCAATCGAACGCCAGTACCCTGCTGTTGGTGTGGTCGGTCATCACCTTTACACGCTCGGCATCCTTCGGCGAGACGAAGATGGCGGTCATTGTGGAACCGTCCACGCCACCATCACCCTTCGGATCCTCGTAGAGGGAAACCGCTCCGGCGATCTCCTTTACGCTGCCGCCATGCCCGCGCTTGACCTCCAGATCAAGGCCGGGACCGACGAGGAAGCCCTTCGGCAGCGGATTCTCAAACGTCACATCGTTGCGGAAGAAATGTTCGCCGCGCCTGAGAGTGATGCGGCACGTCATCTTCCCGGCCTTGGAGCACGCCGGATACACCAGTTCAAACTGACAGTAGTCCGGACCGGCATGGAGCACCCGGCTGTATATCCAGTTCGGATAAGTCTTCCATTCGCCGTCGCCGAAGACCGCAATGCCGCCGACACCGCGGGAAGGTCCGACAGCGTAGTTGTCCATCCCCTCCCCACGGTTCTTGTGGAAATTGCCCTTGTCTATCCTGTGGCACCATTTGAGGCACACGTTGGACGGATTGGACTTGTTGAACACGTCGAATCCCGACCACTTGTTGACATCCCTCGGTCCGTACGCCCGCATGCCGAACTTGTCGTTCTCCCACACGAAATCGTCCCGACGCTCCGGACAGACCTCCGCATTGCAGAACGGATATGCGGATACGGCGGCGAACAAGGCGGAGAATATGAATGATGTCATTTTAGCGGCTCCTTCTGATACGGATGAAATTGATTGCGCACATGGCGGCGGCTATCAGCGCCAAAACGGCGGCGCCGATCCACTTGAACGTGACTGTCAGGTGGAAGAGCGTCCAGCACCAGAAAGCGGCGGCGAAATCGATGGACGCCCCGCCTTCAAACCCCTGCGGAACGGTGATTCCGTCCACATTCGCGGCGGCGATCGCCTTGGAGAACGCGGGCGTCAAGTCCGTCACGAAATATAGTCCGCAGACAAGCGCGACGAGACCGACGATGAAGGTCTTTGCGACATTGCCTTTCGTGACGGGAAGCACGCACGGGAAGAGATAGAACATCGCGGCGAGAGACGCAAGCGGCAGGAACTTGTTGCCGGGCAGTGCGACGGAAAGGAAGAGTATTACAGGAATGAGCAGGATCGACACCACAAGCGTCGTCGGATGCCCGATGACAAGTGCGGGCGACATGCCTATCGAAAGCCCCTTCAGTCCGGAGAAACGCTTTTCAACGAACCCCCGAGTCTGTTCGCAAATGGGCTTCAGTCCCTCGATGAAAAGCGCGGTAATGCGCGGAATGAGCTCCATGACCGCGCCGACCGTCACGCCGAGCTTGAGGATGGACGGAATTGAATCGACCACACCCCTGAGCGAATCGCACCTGAGCGCGCCGATCCCGCATCCGATCACGACGCCGAGGAAGAGCGGTTCGCCGAGAAGACCGAACTTCCTGCGGAGACCTTCCGCATCGATGTTGAGCTTCTCGAATCCGGGGATGCGGTCAAGAAGCCAGCCCACCATGACGGCGAACGGCGTAAAGCTCTGGCAGAACGGCTGCGGGATGGAGATGCCCTCCATGTCCTTGTAGTAGGTCTGAAACCCCTTTGCGGTGAAGTCGGCCATGCACATCGTGATTATGTACAGCATGATCGCCGCGTAGAACGCCCAGGCGAGCGAACCAGTGGCGAAGAACACCATCGCGCCGAGAAAGGCGAAGTGCCAGTAGTTCCAGAGGTCGATGTTGACAGTGCGCGTAACGCCGATGATGAGCATGAGGACATTCACTCCAAGGCACACGGGGATGATGAACGCCCCTACGGCGCAGGAATAGGCGACCGCCGCGGCGGCAGGCCATCCAAGGTCGAAGAAAGGAAGATTGAGCTGATACAGCTGCGTCATTCCCTTGAGCGCAGGGCCGAGATTTGTCGTCAGAAGCGCAGTGACTACGCCCAGCCCCACAAAGCCCACACCGACCAGAAGTCCGCTCTTCACCGCCTTTGCCGGCTTGATTCCGATACACATCCCAAGCACGGAGAAGATGACAGGCATCATCACCGCCGCACCGAGACCGATAACATACGCGAACGCTTCTTTCATGGTTTCATCTCTTAAGCGCCATTATATCACCGCATTACATATTTCGAACCCTGACGAGCGCCTCAAGGAAGTAGTAGTCGCCATAATTGAGCGGAGTGTCGACCTCGCTGCCTTTCGGCTTGGCGCCGACACCGTGCTTGAGCAGGAAGTGCCCGATCTCGTCGCCTTCGGAGAAATATGCGGGGGATGCAAGCGAAAGAAGCTGCTTGACGGCAAACCTGCGGTACGCATCACCCTTCTTTGCGTCGACATATTTGGCAAGCTCCAGAAGAGCAGATGCCATGATTGAACCTGCGGAGGAATCGCGCTCCTCACCGGGCGCGCCATAGTCCCAGTACGGAATGCCGTCCTCCGGCATGTTCGGATGGTTGATCGCGAAGTCCGTCACTTTCTGCGCAAAGTCGAGATATGCCTTGTTGCCGGATTCGCGGTACATCATCGTGTACCCGTAGATCGCCCAACTCTGTCCGCGGCACCAGGCGGTGAAGCAGCTCGCGCCCTGTCCGCGGCGGATCTCCTGGATGCGGCCGTCCTTCTGCGAATAGTTGAGGACATGGTACGTGCCGCCGTCCGCACGGAAATGATTCTTCATCGTGACATCCGCGTGTGAACGGGCCACATCCGCGAAGCGCTTCTTGCCGTTCTTTGATTTTGCCGCCCATTCGAGAAGCTCAAGGTTCATCATGTTGTCCGGGATGACAAGGAAATCCTTTCTGTTGTCAACCTTCCCCCAACTGCGGATGAGTCCCAGTTTCGGTTCATAGCGAAGGCAGAGCGTGTCTGCCGCCTCGACGAGAAGATGGTCGTATTTCTCCGTATTGAGCAGACGGCGGGCGTTGCCGAAGGAGCAGTACATCATAAAGCCGATGTCATGATTCCCCTTGAACGTCGAAATCGGCTTGAGGTTTTCCGTCCATACGGTCGCGCGCTCTTTGAAGAAATCCTCGCCGGTAGCCTCGTAGAGATACCAGAGGGAACCAGGGAAATGCCCGGATGTCCACCACACGATTCCGCGCATGTCATACATCTTCTTGTCGCGCTTGTATCCTTGCGGAACCATCGTCTGACCTTCCGCATTCTTCATGAGCGGAGTTACCGCCGCATCCAACGCCTTGTAGTGCGCCGCAGATTTCGCAAATATCTCGGGCAGTTTGCCTTTCAGCTCAGCAATCCCGGAGCCTTCCGCAACGCAGCAGAACGCCAAAGCGGAACCGATGATGAGCAGTCTCTTTTTCATAGACATTACATCCTTTCTTTTGATCTTTACTGAAATTTACCATGGATTCTATCATAGAGCACAGCTGAAGTACATTGCCATATCTGAATCTTTCTATTGCTTTTTTCGAAACCGCCCTATGCTGATTTTCCATCTATCGCCGCCGGCGCGTAAAGCGACGTATCCATGCACGTATGCAGCCCGCTGCCTTGAACGCCTTGAAAAGTTCTGCCGCCCATAGCCAGAAGAAAAGCGATTCTGAACGAGCCAGCGCCGCACAAGTGGCATTTTGCACGCTAATCGTCATTCCCTTTCCTTCCAAACGGCAGAATTCAGGTCAGACCATTCTTTTTACCGGTTACTTTTTATCACAGAAAAGCCGTTCGTGACGGCATCGACAAGTTTGCCGGTGTAAAAGAGTTTCGTTTCGAGCCGGTAAAGATGCGGAGATTCCGGAGCCCCCGGTTTTGGCTTTCTGATGGTCATTCCATCCTCCCCCAGGACACGGTTCTCGATGCGCACATCGCCGCCCCATGCCTCCGGTACGGGTGAAATGCTTTTCACGAACGGAAGCGGTCCCTTTATCTTGACATCGGCGTGAACCTTCGCTGTACCATCGGGCATGATCTTCGTTGATATGGGAACTCCCTTATGCCCGACATGAACGGGAGCCGTCCGTACGAGTCTCAAACTTCCATATAAAGACCTGTCGCCCGTAATCTCTATGCGGTTCTCGACGCCCGGCTTCCTGACGGCAGGCGTAAGATTGACCCGATATGCCGCCATTCCTCCATTTTCGCCGCCCACGCGCATACCGTTGAGATAGACTTCAATATCACCCTTCACCCCGTCGATATCGAGAAACACCGACTGTCCTTCCGCGGAAGGCGGCAATGTGAAACGCTTCTCCGCTTTCGTCTTGCAATTTCCCGCATTGACGAAACTCCAGCCTTCGCCAAAATCCGTCTCTTCCCTCAACGCCGTGTCCATGCGCGTATCGCTTGAACGGTCGATACCGTCGATCTTTACGTTCCGGCACTTGCGGATCACGAACGGCGGCTCTTCGCAGCCCGGATACAGATTGTTGTATTCGACATGATTGTTCCGCCAGACAAGATTCTCCACCGAAAGCGCAAACAAGAGCGGCGAATCGAAACCGCTGAACACATTGTCTTCGATGAGCACATTCCCGTGATAGCACTTTTTCTGTATTCCGGGATTGCGCACCACGGGATAGAAGGAGATCGCGGCTTTCGAATATCCGCCCGCCGCCGTATAGCAATTCGAGAATACATTCCCCCTTATCACCACATCCCTACACGCACCCGACTCGTACCAGTAGTAATTGTCGCCCGAAAAGAGAATCGACGCCCCCGTAACCTTGTAAAAGAGGTTCGACTCAACCAGAACCGGTTTAGGCGTGGTGAAAAGCGTTCCTCGCGCTCTGTTGTGGCGCACGATATTGTTGCGGAAAACGGCGGCGCACTGATAGTCGGCGTTTTCGACGGCGTCCCCCACACCCCAACCTTTTGGCACATCCCGGTCGATGGTGATCTCAACCTCCCGCTCGTTCAGCATGTCTACCGCCGAAACCTTCACTTCCGGTCCGTTCTCAAGCCGTTCACCGTTCATGAACCGCAGCGTCTCGCCCGGCTTGAACACCTCGAACCCGATCGCCTGATGGTGCATGTACCGGCATTTGAGGGTGCGCCCGGAGACATTGGTGATCGCAAGGCATGTCGAATGAACGTTAATCGCATCATCCATCATTCCCTCGAACCAGGAATTCTCCACGACAACCGTACCCTTCACATTGGAGAAATGCGTCGCGTCCGCATGGGAAGTGGCGTATCCGCCCGGACGCGGAAAGACTCCTGACGTTTTATCCTCCGCCTTTCCCGTTCCGCGCCACGTAACATTCTCGGAACGCTGGGCGATCAGAACCATCCCCTTTGCGTCATGGATGACAACATCCTCAAAGAGAACATTCTTCGAGTTGTAGACGACAATGGCGGGATTGTCGCGCCTGTCCGGCCGCAACACCGCAACATCCCCGACCTTGCAGCCGACACCGTATTTCGACAGATCGGCATCCACCGATATCTTTCCGTCGGGGAGCCGGACAAAGATGTTTTCCGCGAGAAACACATCCTCGGCCCCTGGAGTCTGTTCGAATGTCCTGCCGTTAAAAAGGCGGCAACTGCGGACACGGTTCGTGAATCCCTCGCCGACCATGAAAAGCAGCCCGTCCTTCACCATCATCGGACAACGCTTGCGGTCATAGTCCAGAATCGTCCTGCCGCCCTCGAAACCGGCAATCCGCGTCTCGGTGAGCATCGGCCGCGCATAATCCAGACGCAGATTGCGGATCGTCACGTTTTCGCAATCCCTGACGAGAAACGCAATCCCCTCCCCGCGCACTTCCTCATAACGCCCCTTCGCATCATAGACGAAGTTCGTCTTCCCGACAATCGGATGTATCACCCTGTGCGACGGACTCTGGTCATGATTGGAAATGTAGAAAGAATGCACTTCCCCTTTGGCGAAAAGACCACCATACAGCGATACAGCCGCCGCCAACAGGCTGCACGGCAAGAATGCAGTTTTGTTTCTCATGTTTGCTATCATCGTATAAACTCCTCAATTTTTCGACCATCTTTCAGCACGACAAGACCTTTCCCGTTGCCGTAACGAGTTCCGTTCCTATCGAAAAGTATAGTGAGATTAGCGCCGTGGTATCTGACGCCGTCCAGACGCCACCAGTCCCAGGATTCGGGAGCCAACGGTCTCACCTCGATGCGGCCGTCCTCGCGCGGAACGAGTCCACACAAACCCGAAATCACCAAATCGCAGAACGTGGAATGGTTGTAGTCCTTGCCGCGCTCGACATAGCG
>JAZOAC010000139.1:0-6130 GCA_045595285.1 Kiritimatiellia bacterium
CGTCAGGGCAGTGGATGTCGCCCGATAAGTCCCGTCGTCCGCGCGCCACGTCGTCGGATCGGGGAAGTCCTTCGTCCAGACGGGGTTGGCGACGCCGCTGCCGCCACATTGACGGAGAGCGGACTCGGCCTCCGCGACAATGACAGTTCAATCGCGCGTCATGCGCGATTCGTCACCGCCGCAGCTTTCGTGGTCGCGCCAGCGGCGCAATGACCATCTGAGTGACCGATTGCGTCATCTCTGCAAAGCGTATTCTTTCACACACATATAATGTGTACAATATTGACAGTTTACTGCAGAACGCTTTAACTTGCCTTGATAGTCAAGCAAGAACAAACATATATCCAAAGTCGAATACGTAACCGCAAGTTCAACCGGCCTTGGATCAAGGTTTTTTTTTACATCAAATCCTGTTTCTGAATTCAAAAAACAAACCTTGTCGACAATTTACCCAACTTATAAAACTCTGCGTCTCTGCGACTCTGCGTTAAAAACAAAAATTTGCCAAAAATTATAGAATCGACTTGCAGTAACTTTCAGAACTTGCGTTTACTTTTGGACACGACGCCCGTTTTTAATGCGTGTCATTTCCGCCAAGAGCAGATGACACCGTGGCACATTGCGTCCGGCAATGCGAAATGATACAATCGCGCATATGGATAGATTAACGTTCCAATACTTTGTGCCGGACCTGCCGCAAAAGCGTCTTGGCGCATACATAACCGTAGCCGACTGCGAAACCCATGACAGGCGCAATCCGTTCCCATCATTGCGGCATAGCCCATACTACCTTTCGGTGCATGAAAAGGGGCGCGAACTGAAAGACACCGAGCATCAGATACTCTACATCCGATCCGGCGGCGGCATGGCCGAGTTCAAGCGAGACAAGGGCATCCCGCTCGCAACCGGAAGCGTGAACATCCTGCGTCCAGGGGAATGGCACAGGCATTGGCCGAATCCGGAGACGGGATGGAGCGAGGCGTACATCGGGTTGGGCGGGGAGGTGGTGTCACGTGTCGTGAAGGAACTGTTCCCGAAGCCGGCGCCGATAATCCTCGACCTTTCGTCCGACACCCGCTTTGACGGAAACTTCATGTCCCTTGTGGAGGAAATACTTTCTGAAGAAGCGGAAAGGCCACATTCGCTTGCCATGAAGGCGCTTTCGCTTCTCACGTCGCTCGCAGAGTGCTGTCGCGATGCGGAAGAGCCGCCCACCTGCTACACGAAGATACGCCGCGCGAGTCTGTACATTGCACACCACATGGACGAGACGCTTGACCTGGAAGCGGTCGCAGGAATGTTCGGAATGGGGTATTCGTTCTTCCGGCGGCGGTTTCGCGACTGCACTGGCCTCTCGCCCCTCGCCTACCAGCATTCGCTCCGGCTGCGCCGCGCACGGCGTCTTCTCAAGAACACGGACGCGCCGATATCCGAGATCGCGGATTCGCTAGGATTCCAGTCTCAGGCTTATTTCGCGCGATTCTTCCGCAAGGAGACCGGCATATCGCCGACCGGCTACCGTGCACGGCACGGCACAACGGGGAATGCGTAGAACACGCCCCTGTCAATTCGCTGCAGTCAAGCCAGTTTCTCGACGGCACGGACAATACGGCGCGCCACAGAGTCCTTGGACATCATCGGCAATGCTTCAATCCGTCCATCTGGCCACACGAGCGAAACGCGGTTTGTCTTTACTCCAAAACCACATCCCGCTGCCGTCACATCATTCGCGACAACGAGATCCAACCCCTTCTCCCGGCACTTGCGGGACGCCTCCGTCGTCGGATCTCCGGTCTCCGCGGCAAACCCCACGAGTATTCTGCGCGAATCCTTTCCGCGAAGAGAGCGCACCTTTGCGGAGACTGTCTTTATCACATCGGGATTGCGCACAAGCCTTAGCATGCCATCCATCGCCTCCTTCTTGAGCTTTTGGGATGCACACTCTACAGGCCGCCAGTCCGCGACAGCCGCCGTGGCGATCATGCAGTCGAAGTGCTCCTTTTCGACGGCGGCGAGCATGTCGCGCGCAGAGATCACATCCACGCGGCGGACACCCTTTGGCGTCTTCAGCGATACCGGTCCTGCGACAAGTGTCACGTCATGCCCCATCATACGAGCGATCCGGGCGATGGAGAACCCCATGCGCCCGGACGACGGATTAGACAGAAACCTCACGGGGTCAATGAACTCCCGTGTCGGCCCTGCAGTTACGAGTATCTTCACCTCACCTCGCCTTGGCGATTGCCGAAGCCTCCGCCGCAAGCTTCTCGATTTCAGCCCAGTCGTTGTTCGCCAACGCATCCTTGGGAACGATCCATGTGCCGCCGCACGCGACGATCTCTGGAACGGCAAGGTATTCCTTGACGTTCTGCGGATTGACGCCGCCGGTGGGCATGAACTTGACGCCCGTGAAGCGGAACGCGCCGAGAAGGTTCTTGATCATCTTGACTCCGCCTGCCGCCTCGGCCGGGAAGAACTTCACCATCGGAACACCGGCGGTGAGAGCCTGCGACAGTTCGGAAGCAGTCGCTACGCCGGGGACCATCGGAAGGCCTATCTCCTGCGCATAGGCGACGATGGCGGGATCGAATCCCGGCGCAACACCGAACACTGCGCCCGCCTCCTTGGCGGCCTTGACCTGTTCCTTCGTGAGAAGCGTACCTGCACCGACAACTGCGTTAGGCACCTCAGCCCTGATCTTTGCGATTGCACCCGCAGCCGCCTTCGTACGGAACGTGACCTCAAGAACCGGAAGTCCGCCGTTCACAAGCGCATTGGCGAGCGGCACGGCCTTGGCCTCGTCCTCGATAACGATGACAGGGATGATACCTGCCGATTTCAAAGTCTCTACGACATCCATGAATATGTTCCTTTTCTGTTTAATGCAAATGACCGTATTCTACCAAATCACAGCCGCCAACTCAATCAGCGAACAGGCTTCCCGTTGCCGGCACGCTGGCGATCCTTGGACTTCTTTGGTACGACTATTATGCCGCGACGCGAAAAATGGACCCAGTCATTCGTCCAGGAAGCATCCTTGAAAGGCTTATCGAAAAGACCTTCCGCGGGAATGACATCGTCTGCAGTGCCGCGGATGCCGTCCGGTCCGAGCGAAAGAACCACGGGGTGAGCATTCGTCTGCGGTTCATATACGTACGGACGCTTCCACGGATCGGGAATCATATGTCCCCATGATCCCGCATACGGCCCCATCCATCCCTTGCGACGAGAAACCTTGGAGGAAAGCGCCTCCAGTCCGCCGTCTTCCGCCGTGGGATAACATCCGCAGTGGAACCTGTAGCGTCCCAGCGCCTCGGCAAGCGCATCGACACTCCGCTGTGCATAAAGCATTTTTGCATTCACTGTTTTCTTCCTATCCGCAACGCTGGCCTGCTTCAAGAGAAGAGAACCGAGAAGCACAAGCCCGACAATCACGATCATGTAGAAACCGAATCCCCTCTTGAATGCCGGACCGTTTCCAAGGCCCAGTTCGCGGCGCTTCATCTCGAACTCCCGCGCAATCGCCTTCTTCTTGAGCGAACGCCTTGCCGCCGACAACTTTGGCCTTGACTGTGCCAAGCTTCTTTTTGCGTCATTTGCGGACCGAACCTGAGATTTGCTTTCTTCCATGTTAGTCAACGACCTCCAATATCATGTTCCGGGGAGAAGGCTGCTCTGGCGACAGTGTAAACGCTTTGGCCAGGACATTTGCCTCTTTTACCAGAAGCGCAGAACGTTCCTTTGCATAGAGCCGTGCAAGTGTCTGTCCCTTCTCAACCCTGTCGCCGCGGGTGACCGAAAGAAGAACACCGGCGGTGACATCTATCGAATCGTCTGATTCCGCCCGTCCTGCGCCAAGATTGAACGCTGTCCGCGCCACCATTTCGGCATCGATATCAGAGACGAATCCGGATCCGTCCGCCTTCAGTTCAAAACACTGTGCGCCGCCGCCATCGTCATTCTCGCGGACAAAGCGCGCCAGATCGCCGCCGTGCAACTCGACCATCCTCGCGAACACTTCGCAGGCTTTGCCGTTCCTCAGGTTCGTAAAACACCTGCTTCTCGCCTCATCGATCGAAATCCCCTTCGCCAAGGAAACCATTCTTGCGGCGAACTCTACGGACAGGGTGACAATGTCTTCGGGCATGCGCCCCTCACCCTTCAGCACATCGACCGACTCCTTTATCTCCAGCGCATTACCGACAGCGAATCCAAGAGGACAGTCCATGTCCGTAACAAGGGCGCAGGCCTTGCGGCCTGCTCCTTTTGCGCCATTGACAAGAGCCCGGGCAAGCTTCACGGCCTGGTCCCGGGTTTTCATGAACGCGCCTCGTCCGCACTTCACGTCAAAAACGATGGTGTCTGCACCTTCCGCCAGTTTCTTGGAGAGAATCGACGCAACGATAAGCGGAATCGAAGGGACTGTCCCCGTAACATCGCGCAGGGCATAGAGTTTCTTGTCCGCCGGGGCGATTTCGGACGTCTGCACCGTCATCGAGCATCCGCATGATGCCACCACCCTCATGAAATCAGAAAGCGACAGCGCCGCATTGTAGCCGGGAATGGATTCGAGTTTGTCCGCCGTACCGCCGGTCAATCCGAGTCCTCGCCCGGTAAGGGACGGAACCGCCACGCCGCAGCTTGCGGCAAGCGGCTGGATTATCATGGAAAGCTTATCGCCTACACCTCCTGTCGAATGCTTGTCGGCCGTCGGCTGCGGAATGCTGGACCAGTCCATCACATCGCCGGAATCGCGCATCGCCTCGGTGAGAGCAAGGGTCTCCGCATCAGACATCCCCCTGCAGCACACAGCCATTGCGAACGCCGCCATCTGATATTCCGGCACTTCGCCTTTTGTATAGGCGTCGATGAGCGCATGTATATCGGATGGCGAAAGTTCAATTCCTTCGCGCTTACGGTCGAGCAATATCTTCACTTGCGTTTCCATGCCCGGAATTATACCACACAAACTCCGGCTCTGCGCACATGGTCCCTACTTCCATAAGCCTGAGGGTTCTCATCCGACAGGCCGGACTCTACGCGTGGCGGTTGCGGCGAACGGATCCTCCGGCCAGTAGTGCTTCGGGTACCGCCCGCGCATGTCCTTGCGCACGAGCGGATATCCCTCTTTCCAGAAGCTCGCCAGATCCTTCGTTACCTGCACCGGACGCTGGGCAGGCGAGAGCAGCCGCATGACAACAGGAACCCTACCGTTCGCGACCTTCGGCGTAGAGAGCATTCCAAAGCATTCCTGCAGCCGCACCTCGCAGAAAGGCCCCTCCTCATACTGGATAGTTATCTCCGATCCGGAAGGCACATCCATCTTGGACGGTGCGAGTCTGTCCAGTTCGCGACGGTCATGCCCTGAATCCGAAAGCGCTACATCCAGCACTGCGGCAATGTCTAGACGCTCAAGATGCGCCCAGCGCGTCATGCCGGAAACGAATCCCCCGAACCAATCCTCCAGCCGTGCCGCCAATCCGTCATCGGACACGTCCGGCCACGGCGGTTCAGCATCAGGCATCGCCCTGCGCAGGAAATCGATGCGAGCCTGCAGACGGCGAGTCCCCTTCGTCCAGCAAGGGAGGTTGGCGACACCCTTGCGCCTTATGCCATCGAAAAGCGCAGACTGCATCGCCTCCTCGGATACGACATGCTGGCAATCGTGCTCCTCCAGAACCATCTTCCCGAACGTGCGCTGACGGACGGTTTTGACGGCCTCCCGTCGTCTGTCCCACGAACAAGTCTCACATTCACGGATCCTATCGGCAAAAATCTCCTCTATCGCATCTCTTGATATTGCGGCGGCAAGGCGTATACGGGCATCTCCGCCCCGGTCGTCAAGATCGCAGCAGACGAGGAACTCTTCACGGGAAAGAGCCTCCGTCCGGTCGAGGAACGCACCGCGCCCTCCGCTCAGCTGGAATGTACCATTACCGCGGTTGCGGCCGATTCTGTCCGGAAACGCATACGCCAACGCCTCTCCCGGATCAATGGGGACAGACCCTTCATCGGCGCACATCCGCCGCCACCGTCGGGCGAGTTCCTTCATGCGCGATGTCTGGCGCACGTCGTGGATATCCGTAACGCCGTGCGGAGCACCCTCCTCAATGATGGCGGCAAGATCCGC
>JAZOAC010000140.1:0-55110 GCA_045595285.1 Kiritimatiellia bacterium
TAAAATGCAAGTGGTCAATTAAGCCTTAACTGACAGGCGACCAACATTGCGAATAGGAGAAAGACTTACATCAAGCAACCGGGATTGAAGCGGAAATCGCCAAAGCGATTTTGCATATTGACAAATGTTCTCATAGGAGAACGCAAAGATCACAAAGGACGATTAAAGGTGTGGTAGTACGCAAAAGACATTTCCAAAAATCCACACGTTTCTACACGTTCTACACGGCTAAAAAACTACACGCTCTATGCATCCTTTGCGGATGAAAGATTGAAATGAAAATTCTTCTTGTCCATAACTACTACGGTTCTTCGGCACCTTCAGGTGAGAATAAGGTGTTTGAGGCCGAGAAGGCTATGCTGGAGAAGCATGGTCATGAGGTTGAAGTCTATACGCGGCATTCGGATGAGATACGGAGTGAACCACGGAATACACGGAAGTGTGGAATTATGGGGAATTCAAAATTCCGTGCGTTCCGTGTTTTCCGTGGTTTCAAGAAGGTTTGGGGACTCTTAAAAGGGGCAGTATGTACGGTTGGTAATCCGTTTGCGGCGCGGGAGGTGGCGAGGAAGTGCCGCGAATTTAAGCCGGATGTGGTACATTTCCACAATACTTTCCCATTGATTTCGCCGTTGGCGGTTAGGGCGGCAATCAGGTATGCGCCGGTCGTGATGACGCTGCATAATTATCGGACGGCTTGTGCGGCAGGTGTGCCGACAAGGGATGGGAAGGTTTGTTCGCTTTGTCTGGATAAGAAGTGTGTGTGGGACGGGGTGCGGCATCGGTGTTATCGGGGGAGTCTGCTGGCGACATTGCCGCTGGCGGTAAATATTGCGATGTATCGGAAGCTGCTGCCGAGGTGGGTGAAGAGGTTTATTGTGCTCAGTGAGTTTCAGAAGCGGAAGATGGTGGAGTATGGTTGGCCGGAGGAGAAGATTGTGGTGAAGGGGAATTTTGTGGAATGTTTTAATGCAGAGTTGCAGAGTTGCAGGGTAGCAGAGAAAAAGGAGCAGATTGTTTATGTGGGGAGGTTGTCGAAGGAGAAGGGGGTGGAGACCTTAATTAAGGGGTGTAGGATTTTAACGCAGAGTAGCGGAGAAGCAGAGTAGCAGAGGGGGATTAAATGGAAGAGAATGAGATAAGTAAGATAATTCTTGATGCCGCCATTGCGGTTCATACTGAACTTGGCGGCCCAGGGCTTTTAGAATCATATTACGAGAATGCGCTGAAGTATGAACCGGAGTTGCGTGGACTTAAAGTTGAAACTCAAAAGCTTGTGCCGGTAATCTACAAAGGCAAGGTGATTGGAGATCCTTATCGACTTGATATGCTTGTAGAGGATAAGGTGATAGTCGAATGCAAGGCTACTGAAAAGAACAATCCCATTTTTGCTGCTCAAGTCAATACATACCTGCATCTTCTTGATAAGCGGCTCGGAATTGTCGTCAATTTTGGACAGAAACGTATTGTTGAAGGGTGGGAGCGTGTCGCAAACCGAATGCCACAATAGTAATTTTAACGCAGAGTGGCAGAGGAGCAGAGGATATGGTAGATGGGTGTGAGAGTTGATGGTTTGAGCATAGAGGCTTAGAAGGATAGAGATTTTGGGGTGGGGGATTTTAAAACGCAGAGTAGCAGAGAGATAGAGTAGCAGAGTGGGAGAAAAGCAGAGGTTTTAATATTGATAGATATTGGGAAAGTTTACGTGGAATATGGAGAGCTCATCCGCCCCTTAATTTCTCTGCCACTCTGCGTTAAAAACAATAAATAATATGAAACTGATAATCGTTGGTGATGGTGTTGACCGGCAGGAGCTTGAGAGACTTGCCGAGGATCTGGATGTCGAATTTATAGGGCAGAAGCCGACCGAAGAGGCGCGGCGGATTGTTGCCGAATCAAAGGCGTTGGTATCGCCAAGCGCATGCTGGGAGACTTTCGGACTCGCGGCGGCAGAGGCGATGACGGTAGGCGTTCCTTCCGTGGTCTCCAATGTCGGCGCATTGCCTGATATCGTTCAAGATGGAAGCTTTGGCGAGGTATTTGAGGCTGGTAACGCTGATGCATGTGCGGCGGCAATCAAGCGACTGCTGGAGAGACCGGATTATGATGAAATGTGCGCGGCAGCGAAGCATGAAGCGGCAACGAAGTATTCAGAAGAGGCGAATTATGAGATGTTGATGAAAATATATGTGCGGTCGATTGATGAGCTTGATGAGAAGGAAAAGATGAAATTTATGTGAGGTGGCGTCGAATGTTGTTTTGTCGTATTATGCGGCAAGGCCTCCGATGTTGACAATTTAGTTTGGGTCGTGGTATAATTAGGGCTAAACAATTTTGGAGTTCTTATGATTATCAACTTCGTTATAAAGAATTGGGCATGTTTCAAGAAAGAAACATGCCTTTCCATGCAATCAGGTCCAGAGCGAGATTTTGCTTCACAACTTGCTGTTTTCGGTGAACAATCTCGTCCTGATAAAATACTTCCTGTTGCTGCTATATATGGAAACAATGCGACAGGGAAAACGCAGTTCGTCAAAGCTGTTGCTTTTATACGTAGTTTTGCACTTGGAAGGTATAATCGAGGTGTTTTGCCTGTAGTTCCTTTTCTCTTTGATGAGTCGACCAAGAGGAGCCCGACATGCTTCAGCCTTCAATTTCTTATACATGATATTGTATATGAATATGAGGTTGAACTGTCTGCTGAATCTGTTGTTTTAGAAAAACTTGCCTTCTATACCTCACGGGGATTGATTCGACATCCTCTCTTCAATCGTGTGGGGAAACGAGTCGAAGTTTTTTCCGATTGGGGAGATGAGGCTTTTGTTACGTATTCAAAAACATTGCAGTTACAATCCACCAGATCTTTTCTTGCGCTTTCTTGTGAATTGACTCGCGCGTCTGAGCATGTTAAAAATGTTCATATTTGGTTCGCTCACAATCTTTACATAATAACGCCTGATACACATTACAATGGTTTTGAAGATTTTTGTCCAGACGGAGCTATGCATAAAAAGACCTTGGAGTATCTTGAAGCATTCGACAATGGTATAAAAAATTTCAAACAGGTACCTGTCAGCCCGACAATATTGCCTGACGATGTAAAGATAAAAATAGAATCCTCCTTAAAACCAGGTCGTACTGTAAGATATAACAATAGTGATGGAGACATTTTTTTCGTGAATCGGTCAAGAACTGGACGTCTGAACGTTACTCGTGTGTTTGCAATGCATAGCGGTGCTGACGGATGTGATGTGCCACTCAGAATGAGCGAGGAGTCGGATGGAACTCGCCGTATGTTGGATTTGATTCCTGCTGTTTCGAATTTTGCGGGTGAAAATGGAGAAAGTGTTTATGTAGTAGATGAATTAGATAGAAGCCTTCACAGTTCGATTACAATAAAGTTCTTAAAGGATTTTCTTTCGGCCTGTTCTTCAAAAACTCGTCAACAAATGATATTTACTACTCACGATTTGCTTACTATGGACCAGAAACTTCTTAGACGCGACTCCATGTATATCGCTGACAAGACAATAGAGGGGGTAGCTTCGTTGACGGATATTAGACAGTTCCGTGGGCTACGTAAGGATACAAATGTGCGAGATAGGTATCTGGAAGGACGTTTTGGTGGAATTGCTAGGGCTCTTGTGTGAATGAGGTAACTTATGTATCCTAATAGGAAAAAATTTGATACTCGCCTACCGAAGAAAAAATTTGTTATATCGGTTGAAGGCGGTGTTACTGAAAAGGAATATTTTGATCGTATTGGCAAATTGGTATATGATACTGCGATAGTTGACGTTGCAAAGGATGTCAATAAAAGTTCTCCAATTGGAGTGCTGGATCGTATCAATGGTTACAGAAAAAGTCTATCGCCGGGTGATGAGTTGTGGTGTGTTATAGATATGGACAGGTGGGGCGTGCATATAGCAAAATTTAATCACTGGATGAAAAGCGGTACGGTTAATAATCCTCGAAATCTCGCTATAACCAATCCGAAGTTTGAGCTGTGGTTACTTCTCCATTTTACAGATTGGGATGGAAAGTCCAGTGTTAGAAAAAATTTGGAAAAATTTATTCCGGATTACGATAAACATCTAGATGCTTCACAAATTACAAAAGAGACTGTTGAAATGGCAATACAACGGGCCAAGGCGAAAACATCTGATGGAAAACCTCCACTTGGTAACAAGGGATCGAATTTATGGGTTCTCCTAAAGAGAATGATGCTATTAGATGGTGAGAAATGAGTTGCTGATTTTTTGTTCGGCGTTCTTTCAATTAACAAGCAAAATTATGCACCAAAATACAAGTGAGCGCATTAAGGCAATAGGATTCCTCTGCGCCTTGATGGTGGTTGCCATTCATTGCACTGCGATTCCGAAAGATTGGTGGACAGGTGCCGCTGAAATTCCGCGGTGGATTGTAGGATTGCAGGCGTTGGGAACCGATACTTTGGCCAGGCTTGCTGTTCCTTGGTTCTTTGTTATCAGCGGATTCTTTCTTGTCAGGGGATTGGGGGGTGAATTGAATGATGGCGGTCTGATGCCGAGATTGTTTGGTTGGTGGCGCAGTTCTATTGCTAAACGTTTGGTGACACTTGGTGTTCCTTATTTGTTGGGGAATTTGATTTATTACGGATTTAAGATAACTACTGGGAAATATAGTTTTGACGGATGGCATTGCATAACACAGTTGACCGGTTGTGATTTTCATGAAGTTCCCGCATGCGGACAGTTTTGGTATTTGCGCAATATTCTATTCTATGTCTTTTGCGCTCCCGTTTTTGTGCTGCTGTTATCTCATAGAATTGTAGGCCTCGCAACATTGTTGATATTGTCTCTTTGTTGGCTGTCGGGTATCGGGTATCCTTTCCGGTACCTGCAGATAGCTGATTACAGCTACATCTTATATTTTGGAACAGGTGTTTATCTTGGTTTGGGGCATCTCTGGTGTGTTTGCAAGAAGGTGGGAAGCGTGATTCGGGTTTCACTTATGCTGCTGTTGATGGCGGCGGTCTGTGGCATTGTAGGAGGCGCGGTTTTTAGAAATGCGGAGATGGTTATGGTTTGCAACAGAATATTGATTCTGTCAGGGTTGCCGACGCTGTGGTTTTATGGGGATTGGATTTTGTCTGTAACTTATCGGTGGAAGAATTTTTATGGATTGGCGTTCTTCATCTATGCGGCTCATGTAATTTTAGTTTCGGTGGTGCATAAGATTACGTATGCCCTGCTGACGCCAGTTCTCTATAATTCTGTGGGGTATTTGCTTAAAATTGCGGTTGGGGTATTTGGCAGTATTGCAATGGGCTTGTCTCTTGCAAAAGTTGCACCGAGATTTTTCAAGGTGTTATGTGGGGGAAGGAGTTAAAGATGTTTCTTCTTCATCAAATAGTAAATCTCTTGATTAATCCCATAGTGGTGGTTCTTGGTATATTTGGGATCGGGCTGATTTTGCTTCGCAAAGGCCGTACAAATATGGGAAAATGGGTTGTTTTGGGCGGCGCAGTATTGCTGTTCTTGATGAGCTGGTCGCCGCTTGTTGATATGCTCGGCATTTGGCTTGAGAAGGAGTATCCTCCTATGGAAGCGGAGGCTTGTCCCGATGCTGATGTTATAATTGTTCTTGGCGGAGGTGTCGGAGCAATGCCGCCGGAAGTGAATTATCCATATCCGTTATTGTCCGATGCAGGGGACCGTGTTTGGCATGGAGCGAGGTTGTGGCATGCGCTTAAGGTTAGAAACCCAGCCAAAGTAGTCAAGATGTATTGTACTGGGCCGGATGTGAGCCTTACGACGCCGCAACTGTTGCGAGACTTCGGTATTCCTGTGGATTGCATTGTTGCAGTAGATGGTCCGCTCAATACGGAAGAAGAGGCGAGGACGATTGATGAGGTGTTTGCCGCAAAGAACGCAAAGGGCGCAAAGGCATTACTCGTGACGAGTGCGCTACATATGAAGAGAGCGGTGCGTATCTTTAATAAGTATGCGTCAGGTTTAGAAGTGATTCCCATTGCGACGGATCATCACTTTGTGGCAGATCCTGTGCGTTTTAGGCGTTGGCAGTATTGGTTTCCAAAGCTTGATGCGCTTGTTGGCTTTTCGATGATCGAGCATGAGCTGATCGGTATTCTGAGGTACATTTGGTAACAGTATGGTCGTCGTAAATTGCAGAGCTGGGCAGAGGAGTAATCGGCTGGTTGTTACAGCGCATGCGATGGCTTCGGCGATAGCACGCGGCGAACGCTTGCGCGTGACGACGTTTGACGAGTTCAAGGATGATTATGCTTGCAAGGTGCCAGATGGCTTGAAAGTCGTTATCAAACCTTCACGTTTCTGGGAATGGATTAGACTTGTGGAGCGGGCGTTGCAGATGGTGTGTGGGTTTAAGGTTTTCAAGATTCCCTATCTGCTGACGCTGGCATCGACCTGGAATTATCGGGATGAAAAGGCGTTGGTAAAGTGTGAAGATAGGATACGTGAGTTTTTTGCTCCGGTAAATATCGTTAATGCTTGTTCAACCTTGGCAAACATTCGGCAAGGTGATGAGACATTGATCGGTATTCATATAAGGCGAAGAGACTACAAGTCTTTCCTCGGTGGGCGATATTATTACGAAGATGAGATTTATCAACGCGAGATGGAACGTGTGTTGAAATTGATGGATAGGCAAAACCATAAAGTGCGTTTTATTGTGTTCTCTGATGAAACTATTGATAAGTCGCATTTTGAATCTCTGCCGTGTTACTTTGCAGAGGGGTCGGCGGTAGAGGATCAGTGGATGATGAGTCGATGCGATTATCTTATGGGGCCGCCCAGTACTTTCAGCGCGTGGGCGAGTTTCATGGGTAAGGTCCCGTTGGCAAGGATGTGGGATAAGGATTATGAAGTCAAGTTTGAGGATTTTGCGTATCGAGGGCTTGTTGCGTGATTTGCCGAGTGAGGAATATGAAGTCGGAGGATGTCGAAAGTGAAGAGCGAGGGGTATGATTATGAGCCGTGTAGAACGTGTAGAGCGTGTAGAAGGGGTGGGGATTTTATCCGCAGAGAATGCAAAGATGTTTGGAGATGGGATTGAATCCAAGAATCTATTGGCAAAATCTACACGTTCTACACGGTTTTATATATGAGTGAATACAATAAAATAGCTGTCTTGATTACTTGTCACAATCGGGTGGAGACGACGATCGGATGTCTTAGACGTCTAATTCCGCAGCTTTCTTCGGTTGATAAAGTGTTTCTTGTCGATGATGGGTCATCGGATGGAACGGGTGCGCGTGTTCGAGCCGAGTTTCCGGCGGTACATGTGATTGATGCAGACGGCTCGCTCTATTGGGCGAAAGGGATGCGAAGGGCTTGGGAGGCGGCGGTAAATGAGAGTTCCGAATGGGGGGCGTACCTCTGGCTGAACGATGATGCGATGTTGAATGATGATGCCATCGCTGTTATGAAGGCTGCGAATGACGGTAAATCTCTTGTTGTCGGTGAATTTCATGATGTGGATGGTAAAGCGGTTTACGGATTGAATGTGAATGGTTGGGTGAACGGCAATTGTGTATTGGTGTCGAAATCCATATATGAACGCGTCGGGATGATTTGCAGTGAGTATCGTCATGCGTGGGCAGATAGTGACTATGCCTATCGAGTTGAGAGGGCGGGATTTGCGATTGTCGGTGCAGGTTTTGTCGGCACGACTGAATGGCATCCGCTCAGGCCGTCGCTTGTAGGGAAAAGTTTGTCTGAGCGGTGTCGGTTGTTGTTTGATCCAAAGGGATGGAATCTTCATGATCTTTGGGTTTATCGTCGCCGCAATTGGTCCGTCTTTTTCGCTGTCGCGAGTGTGATTCACATGATTTTTCATGTGTTATTTAGCCGTGTAGAACATGTAGAACGTGTAGAGTGCTCTACTTGACCAGAATATGACCGAATTAAAGTTTGAGGAGGATTTTAAATGGATATTATTTGTGATAATGCACTGAAAATCTCAACTCAGAGGGGGGGGGGATAGAAATGCATCAATTGATTTCTTTCGTTGTCTGCTTATGTTTGGGATTGTCATTCAACATGTTGTTGGGCAAAGTGCTTATATCAGGCATGGTGCGGATTTCTTAACTAATTGGTGTGTATGTGGGTTCGTTTTCGTATCTGGCTATTTCGGCATAAAGTTCAAGCCGTCCAAGTTTATTTCATTGGTAGCATTAGGCGTATTTTGTGCTGTTGTTTCCAATATGGCTTATGGGAAGCCGCCACTTGTCGCAGTGAAGGCCATCCGTTATTACTGGTATCTTTGGGCTTATCTTTTTCTTATGCTTCTTGCACCGCTGATAAATTCGGCATTTGAAAAGTGTGATCGGAAGGCGATTGTCACTATGGTTCTCCCTATTGTATTCTTAATATATGGCTGGAGTTTTGCCGGAGGTGTCCCAGTTGTAAGAGATTGGATGCCGATATGTAATTACCTTGGTGGTTGTAATGGGGTTTCACTTGTGGGACTGTATGTATTTACGCTTGCTTACAAGAAATTGGGATTGAGCAAATATTGTACATTCAAAAATAGCTTGATTGTTTTGCCTGCTTGTATTTTACTGATGCTTGTTGGCTTTTGGTCATTTGCGTGGATTCCATCTTTTATTGTGACCTGTATCGCCTTTGAATATGTGAAAAAGTTGAATCTACCTATTTGGCTCGGCAAGATAAGTATTTTTATCGCGCCATCCATGTTTTCTGTTTATCTGTTGCATATCTGTAACTGCACACATTTGATGGCGGCCTTTGAGCGTTATTGCGTAGAAAAGGTGGGGATGCCGCTTTGTATCATGTTTTCTGTGACGGCTGTTCTGACATTTGCAGTATGCCTTATGGTGGATCTCGTTCGTAGATTTGCACTGCTCCCTGTCCGTCCGACTATGGGGAAAGTCCTGCGCAAAATGGATGCGGCATATGTGAACGCAATTGATTTCATTGAGCAAAAACTATTGGCTGATAGGTAACTATTTCTACACGTTCTACACGGCTTAATAAAGAAATGAGCATCGCAGTTTTAATGACTTGCCACAATCGGATGGAGACAACTCTATCCTGCCTTCGGCGTCTTGTGCCGCAGCTGTCACCTGGTGATGATGTGTTCCTTGTCGATGATGGGTCTACCGACGGTACCGGGGCGATGGTTCGCGTTGAGTTTCCAACAGTGCATGTAATTGACGGGGATGGTTCGCTCTTTTGGGCGAAGGGGATGCGGCTCGCTTGGGATGTAGCGGAGAAAAGCGGAACTTATGATTTTTATTTGTGGCTAAATGACGATGTCGAACTTTATGAGAAGTCGATGGTCTCTGTATTTGAAGATTGGAAGTCAATCGGAGATAATACGGCTGTGCTTGTCGGTGCTTGCGGGTTTGATGGAAAATGTACATACGGCGCGACCGATAGTTCCGATAGGAAAATAGTCCCTAATGGAGGTCTTCAGTTGGCGTCTGGATGGCTTAACGGTAATTTTGTGCTTGTTCCGTCAGCCGCATATAAAAAAGTTGGGAAAATAAGTTCAGATTATTCGCATGCGCGTGCGGATTACGATTATGCAGAACGATTAAAGTTGGCAAACATTCCATTTTATGTAACCTCGAAATATGTCGGGGCGTGTTCGTTTGATTTTGACGGAAAAATATCCGGAAAAAGTTTGGCGGAGCGTATCAGCTGGCTTTGGAAACCTGGATATTTCAATTTAAAGGATCTTTATCTGATTCGTAGTCGATATCATGGGAAATTGAAGGCGGTTATATCGTGTTTGAAACTAATTCAGATAGTTGTCACGGGGGTTAGATGAAAGTCGCTTTGGTATTAATGTCTCTGTTCTCGGCTGTGTTGGGGATGATTTTCGGTTTAATCCCGTTCCACGACGATTGGAGTTATTTTACTGCGCCAAATCCAGACTTCCATTGGCGGCAATTGTTGCCTGCGGCGGCATTTTGGCGCCCGTTTGATGTGTTATGGGGTGGACTGATGGGAATTTATCCGAATGCGTTCCCGCTTGCGAATAAGGTAGTGATAGCGTTGGCGCATACATTAAACACATGGATGGTTTGGCGGGTTTTGCGTAGATTGATAGTTGCGCAGGATTCATTAGAGAATAAGAGGTGTTCTTTGTACTCTTCGTTTATGGGCGCGATATTTTTTGCTGTTTCAAGTTCAGTTGCTGCGACGCTGGTGAATACGGATACAATAAATCAGTCGTGGAGTTTCTTTTTCGGGATAACCTCGTTATTCGTTGCGTTAAAAAGACCGGCGGAATTCCGTTTTATGGGCCTGCCGTTATTTCTTGCCGTACTCTCTATTTTGTTTAAGGAGAGTGGCGTTTCATGGTTCGCCGTCGTTCCATTGGTTTTATGGTGGCGGGACAAGAAGATGTATAATGCACTGCGCTATGTCGCTGGTTTTGGGATTTTGTTTGTATTGTATTTTTGTATCCGGTTTGCATTGTTAGGCGAAGTTGTTGTTGGGGATGGGCAATATTACGCGATAGCATTCAATATGGAAAGTATTCTTGTTAATCTGTTTCTTTCCGTGTTTGCACCGTTATCAGGAATTGATGGTCTGGCTTTTGCATGCGGGAAATGGGTTTTTCTCATTGCCAGCGCAGTATTATCAATTGTGTTTTGGACTTTGTTTTGGCATGCCGTTGAACGAGAAAACTGCGCTCGTACGCTTTGGATTACGGGTGCAATTGCCGTTTGCATGTCGCTTCCGCATTGTTTTTTCAAAGGACATCATCCGGCGGAAATGCATTTTTATCCTGTGCTTTTTGCAGGGGCGTTCCTTCTTGGCGTATCGCCGTTAAAAAGCGACAGCGGAATTTTGAAAAGCTCGCTGCTGATGGTTGTGGCAGCTCTGTCTTTTGTCGTTTGGTATGACAAATTGGGTGAAATCTATAAGCGAAGTGAACGGACAAAAAAGCTTTATGCCGAGTTGCAGACAAAAAATATCGATTTTTCAAAACCTGTCTACTTTATCGTTGATGTGGATAAAGAAGTGAATTATTATTCGGTGTTTGCGGGCAGCGCTGCGCATGGAGTTGAATTCGGGAAGGCGTGTCGTTCGTTTAATGGGTGGAAAGAATTTGACTGGCACATGGCATATACTCCGGAACAGATTGTACGAATACCGTTTAACGCTCAAACGATCAGAATAAAATGAAGATACTGCATATAGTGCCGGGACTTGATAATCCGTGTAATGGTATAGCGGTGGCGGCGAAGCTATTGGCCGGTGCGCAGGGCGCAGAACTTGTTGATATTAGGAATGTCAGTCGGCGTTTGGTGCGGCAGGCTGATGCAGTGTGGGTGCATTCGTGCTGGACACCTTGGATTTGGCGCGCCTGCTGGTTTGCTATCGTGGAGCGAAAGAAACTGATTAGAATGGTGCATGGGAATCTTGATCCGCTGCGTCTGCGTTATCATGGCTGGAAGAAGAGATTGGTAGGATTGGTAGAGCGGTTTTTCTTGCGTAGGGCGGATCGTATCGTTGTGACGTGTGATGCAGAGAAGGAGTGGATTGAGGTGTATCTGGGGAAGAGATGCCCAGAGATTGAAGTAACGGATTTGAAGAGATTTTTTGATTTTAGCCGCAAAGAACGCAAAGGACGTGTAGAAGAGAGAGAGAATTTTATCAGCCGTGTAGAATGTGTAGGAGGTGTGGGAGGAGATTTTAGCCGTGTAGAACGTGTAGATCGTGTAGATCGTGTAGATCGTGTAGAGGGAGAGAGGTTTGAGGCTCGAGTTTCGGGTTCCGGGTCGGAGAGATATGAAAGTAATTCACAACTCACAACTCACAACTCACAACTAAATCTGTTGTACTTGGGGCGGCGGCATCCGCTTAAGGGCGTGGAGTATTTGGGAAAAGCGGTGGCTCAATTAAATAACAATCCTGTAAATTTTGTTAATCCTGTCCAAGAATTTTCTACACGTTGTACACGCTCTACACAGTTAAGAAACGTCCCTGCTCCACACTTTTCTACACGCTCTATACGTTCTACACGGTTAAAAAATGCCCCTGCTACACGTTCAACACGGTTAAAAATAGTAAGCAATGCTTTCGGGGCGGAGTTGGAAAAAGTTTGGGATTGGTGCGATGTGTTGGTGCTGCCGACGCTGAGCGAGAATTTTGGCTTGGTGGTTGCCGAGGCGCTGGAGCGCGGCAAGAGGGTGATTACGACGGATGGAGCACCGGCGTGGGGAGAGGAGTTGAGCCGTGTAGAACGTGTAGATTGTGTAGAGGGCGAGTTGAGGACTGGTTTTGATGGTCGTCTGTTGTATTTGAAGGGGTATCGGGATGGAACAAATGAAAAACGGGTTGAATTGCTATGTAAAGGGATATCATTAGTTGTTTCTGATGCACCTTTTTGATAATATCTAGTTCAAATCATTAGCAGAGAGAAGATAAATGCTTGAAAATGTAAATACACGCTTTTGGAAGGTTGCCAGTTGTACCTATCGGCAGCTTCTTGAGCAGATGGAGGACTGGCGGAAGGCTGGCAACAGACATCGTTATACATGCTTTTGTGATGCGATGGGTCTTGCCAAAGGGTGGCGCATGGGAGAACTGCGTCATGCCTATCGTCAGGCAGATGCGGTTCTTGCGGATGGCGGTGCAACAAAGATGTTGGCTAAGATTTCCGGCGGCAATTTGCCGGATCGTGTGATCGGTCCATACCTTTTCCCTGATGCGATGGAATATGGGGTTTCACTTGGTTGGCGGCATTATTTCTACGGTACCAACAAAGAAACATTGGATAATCTCAAGGCGAACCTTGAAAAGAAGTATCCGAGAATTAAAATTGTCGGGACTTACGCCCCCGAATATGCGCCAGACCCTAAGCCGCCGGTAATCGAAGCGGGAAGCGTCGATTTTTTCTGGGTAGGACTTGGTAATCCGAAACAGGAGATTTGGTGCTACAAGCATGCAAAGGAGATAGATGCAGTTTGTCTCCTGCCTGTAGGAGCTGTGTTTGATTTTTATTCAGGAACTGTTCCTCATGCCCCAGATTGGATACATAAAATCGGGTGTCGCTGGCTTTGGCGACTCTTGACGGGCGGCAAACGGACATTCAAACGTAATGCTTGGTGTGTGCCCCGTGCAGCATGGATACTTGTTACGGAATTTATCCGAATACGGATTCTTCGCAGAAAAGTGTCATCGTTCTGATTTCAGGTAGAAACAGGCGGTAGATTGCGGAGATTGGAGGTTGGGATTGTGTGTGGAGGCAAGTACGGTTGAGAGTTGGATAGAACGATGTGCGTTAAGAGAAGATGCTATAAAAACCTATGGAATTGTATAGTGTAGATATTGATCATTATAAGAATTTGAGAGATTGCCATGTCGATTTTTCGGGCTGTGGCAGGCTAGCGGTTTTGGCGGGTGTGAATGGTGTTGGCAAGAGCAATTTTCTTGAAGCAGTTGCTCTTGTATATCACAGGGCTATAAAAAATACTCCTGATGTGGCATTTGTAGATGGTTGCAGGCTATTGTGTAGTGTTGCGGGGACTGATTATGACATTGTTAGTAAATGTGATGGTTTTGAGGTTAAAGGCATTGAACATGTATTTAATTATCCCGATAAGAGGAATCTTATTGTTGTTTATAGTGGGGAATTTAATCGACTACTAGAACTTGGTTTTGTGGAAGATGTGGACGAGCCTGTACTTTTTCAGAATGTATTTTTGATATCTCCTAAAAGGTATGAACTACTGTTGTTGGCAAAGGTTCTCTTTGACGGTAGAACAGAACAGAGCGGCAAAAGAAAATTGTTTGATTTACCAAGAGCAACAAAGGTGAGGTTTTCTTATAACGCTGTGTGTGTGAATCTGAACGAACCACCAGAAGACGAGTTTGATTATTTTTTCAGAGAGATTCTTGGACGGAACGGAAATGTTAGAGAATACAGTGAAGAGATGTCTTTGGATGAATTTAATCAAATAATGCGTGCGGCCAATTCCAGTTGGGATACCATAGATGCCAATACCATATACTATGTTCTGACACAATTAGCAGATGATAAGAATAATAATATCTCTAATGTGCAAATTGTTTTTGAATGTGCAGATGGAAAAGAGTTTACTTCTGATGACTTGAGTGAAGGAGAGAAGTGGCTTGCGATGTATGACACTATATATACGAGCCTTACCGATGATAACACTCTTGTCTTGTTGGATGAACCGGATGCCTATATTCATGAGACGAAAAAACGCGATTTTGTCAGATTTGTAGAAGAACACTCAAGGCGAGGTGTATTTACTATGCTGACCACACATTCGCCTAATATAATCAATGCCGTTAGTGGAAAATCTTTATATGGTTTTTCTCGAAATGTTGACAATGTTGTGACAATAAAAACATTTACTGACACATCATTTTATGACGGATTGTTGGATAATCGGATGAGTTGGTTCTCTAATAAGCCAATTCTTCTTTTAGAAGGGATTAGTGATGTTAAGCTGATAACTGGAGCGTTGGATTTTTATGCTGATCATTTTGATGAATATAAAGAGATAAAGTCAAAGATTGATTTTGAGCTTGTTACTGTAGGTAGCGCTGATAATATGGTTGAAGCATATCGTGTCTATAGGACTGCTTTTATGGGGAGGCGGATATTCGTAGCATTAGATCATGATGGCAAGGGAAATGAAGTCAAAGTGAAACTGCAAAAGAACTTTAACCTACTTGATATATCCCAGAATCTGTCGAGTAGTTGTCAAGAAAATGCATTATTTCTTATTCCGAGGCCTGTACATTTCCCCATGACCGAATCTAATTGGGTGATGGAGGATTATTTGCCTCCTGAATATATAAAGGAAAAAGTGAAAGAGCAAGTCGATAATGTAAAATGGTTTGGCACAGTTGTAAACTTGCAGAAAGTGATAAAGGCGGAAATTGCAAATCGGTATGTTAATTTTACCGAACGAGAATGGCGTGGCTTTAAACCTTTAATCGATTTTCTTATTAAATTGGCAGGTTGATTTTGACTGGATGCAAATTCGGAGAGGTTGAACTCTGGATAAAACTCAAGTGCGACTTGAACTTTGTCCAGAGTTTGTAATTATTATGAAATAAAGTATTATAATTTTTGGTATAATTTTACCCATGAATTTTATTGACAGGAAAAAAGAGATGGCGCGGCTTGAGAGGTTGATTCTTGAGCGCAAGGGAGGGTTTGCCGCCATTTGGGGTCGAAGACGAATCGGTAAATCCGAATTGCTTAAAGAATGGTGTCGAAAATTCAATGGGATATATACAGTAGCGGATCAATCTCTTGCAACTCTTCAACGCTCTTCTTTTGCACTTGCTCTGGCGGAGAGGTTTTCAGGATTCGCCGATGTCATTTATCCAACGTGGAAGAGCCTTTTCGAGGCGTTGACCAATAGGGCGATAGCTGAGGATTGGTACGGTCCTTTAGTGATGGACGAGTTCCCGTATTGGGTAGAGGTTGACGCATCAATAGCTTCTGTGCTGCAAAATTGGATTGATGGTGAAAAGTCACGTTGCGGCATTGTTTGTGCCATAGCCGGTTCTGTTCAGCACATGATGCAAGGATTGGTTCTTGATGCGGATTCGCCGCTTTACGGCAGGGTGGATGAAAAAATAAAACTGCAGCCTATTTCTATCGGATATATCAGTGAGGCATTGCACCTTGAGTCCGCAATTGATGCTGTGGAAATGTATTCTGTGTGGGGAGGTGTGCCTCGATACTGGGTTGCGGTCGAGAAGTATGGCGCTGATTTCGAAAGAGCGTTGGACGAACAGGTGTTTGATCCAATCGGCATTTTCCATGAGGAGCCAGCGTCGCTTTTGCGTTCCGAGTTGCCTAATGCCATTGCGCTCAAGCCGTATCTGGACGTTATCGGAATGGGTGTAAACAGGGCTGGCGAAATCGCAGGAAGATTGGGTGTGCCGGCCACTGCGCTGTCTAAACCTCTTTCAAGATTGATGGAAATCGGCTTGATCAAACGCGAGATACCATTTGGCGAATCGGAAAAGAATTCAAAAAAATCACTTTACAAGCTGGCGGATCCGTTTTGCAGATTCTGGTTTACCGTAATGGCATCGCGGCGTTCAGTTTTTGACAGCGCTCCGGAAGCCGTAAGATTGTCCATCTGGCACAAATATTCGCAACAGGTGTTTGCGTCTACGTGGGAAGAGTTGGCCCGGTCGTATGCAGACAGATCAAAGAAGCTGCAGGAACTAATCCCGGCAGAGGGATATTGGCTGCCGGCGGGGCGTTGGTGGCACAAGACCGAGCCTGAGTGGGATGTCGTTTCGGTTACGGAGGACAACTCGCATGTGTTGCTTGGAGAAGCCAAATGGTCCGATAAGCCATTTACAATAAGTGAAGTTCAAATGATGGCAGGTCGGATTACGCGCCGGAATCCTCCAATCGGTTTTGATGGTGTGCCGCATTATGTTCTTTTCTTGTCGTCTATTGAGGGGATTCCCAAGGACGGATATATTTGTGATGGAGTTGTAATTGTAACGGCAGAAGATGTTGTGAATGAGTTGTAGCAGGAAAGAAGGAGAAAAAGAATGATAGATTTTGATATTGAGAAGTTTGTGCGCAAGTACATGACTGGGCGCGAGGAGTCGCTCTTAAAGGCGGATTTCGAGAAGTTCGCCGATGAGATGCATGCGCAGATCGACGGGAAGCGGATGCTGGTTGTCGGCGGAGCCGGTACCATCGGCAGCAACTATGTGAAGGCGGCCCTACGCGGATTCAAGCCGGCGGCAATGTATGTTGTGGATATCGACGAGAATCAATTGACGGAACTTACGCGGGAATTGCGGGCCGGAACGGAGTATTGCGTTCCAGCTGAGTATGTGACCGAGCCGATAGATCTCGGATCGAAGCTTTTCGACAAGTTCTTCAAGGCGCATGGCCCATTCGATATCGTCGCCAATTTTGCCGCCCGTAAGCATGTGCGAGCGGAAAGGGATGTGCATTCCATTGAGGCGATGTGCGAGACGAATGTCTTTATGGCGAAGAAGCTCTTGGATCTCTTGCTGGAGAATCCGCCGCAGCATTTCTTCTGCGTTTCGACCGACAAGGCGGCCAATCCCGTGAACGTGATGGGCGCCACGAAGAAGCTAATGGAAGAGACGATTATGGCTTATGCCGATCGACTTCCGATCAAGACGGCACGTTTCGCCAATGTGGCGTTCTCGAACGGTTCGCTTCCGATCGGGTGGCTGAACCGGATTGCGAAGAAACAGCCGCTGAGCTGTCCAATGGGGATCAGACGCTTTTTTGTGAGCCCGGTTGAGTCTGGAGAACTTTGTTTGGCGGCGTCCGTGCTGGCGGAGAGCGGCGATATCGTGTATCCGAAGCTGGATGAGGATAAGGACATGATTCCTTTTGATCGTGTGGTCAAGGATATGCTGGATTATATGGGGCTTGGGTGCAAGGCGTGTTCGTCGTCGGAGGAGGCGAAGGAGGCGATGATTGATTTTAGCCGTGTAGATCGTGTAGATTCGTGTAGCGAGATGGGGGGATTTTTAACGCAGAGGCGCAGAGTCGCAGAGAACGCAGAGGTAAGACAGGAAGCGGTGTTGATAGGGTATCCGTGTGAGTTTTTTGGTAGTGATACGGACGGGGAGAAGACGTTCGAGGAGTTTTACACGGCGACAGATGAAAAGGATGAGACGACATTTGTAAATCTCGGTGTGGTGAAGAACGCGAAGCGGCGGCCGGTTGAAGAGGTAGAGAACATTTTTGCCGGACTCTATCGAGTGTTTGATCGTGAGGGTGCGACAAAGGAAGATGTTGTTGAAGTGCTCAAGGAGTATCTGCCGAACTTCAGCCACATTTCCAAGGGTAAGTCGCTGGACGGGAGGATGTAAGGGCAAGTTAAGAGTTGTAAGTTGTGAGTTAAGAGTTTTAAAGGATGTTTTGGTATAATGTCAGGCATGAAGATATATCCTTTTTTTAAACGGTTTCTCGACATCGTCCTTTCGGGCGTTGCGATTCTGATATTGTCGCCGCTTTTGATTCCGATTATGATCGCACTCAAATGCACAGGTGAACATTATATTTTCTACGGACAGACGCGTATCGGGCGGAATAACGGATACTTCAAAATCTGGAAGTTCGCGACGATGCTCTTGAATTCGCCGAATATGACCGGCGGATTGCATACGACACATGGCGATCCGCGGATACTGCCGCTCGGCGGATTTCTGCGCAAGACGAAAATCAATGAACTGCCGCAGCTTTTCAATATCTTCCTTGGTGATATGAGTATCGTCGGTCCGCGTCCGCTTGTGGACAAGACGTTTGCGCCGTATCCTCCAGAGGTGAAGGCGCGTATTTATTCTGTGCGTCCAGGGCTCACGGGCGTGGGGAGTGTTGTGTTTCGAGATGAAGAGTCGATTATTACAAACTCCAAATTGCCGCCGGAAGAGTGTTATGCCAAGGTGATTGCGCCATACAAAGGGGCGCTGGAGCTATGGTATCTCGATCATTTCGGTTTTTGGACAGATGTGAAGCTTATCTTTCTGACGGCATGGGTTATTGTGTTTCCAAAATCCAAGCTGATGGAGAAGATGTTCAAGGATCTGCCGAAGCCTGAGGTTGCTTTTTGAGGAGGAATGATTCATGAAAGTTTTGATCACAGGAGCCTATGGATTCGTAGGCTCCAATTTGTGTCGATATCTGGTGGAGAAGGGGCATGTGTGCCATGCGCTTGATATTCCGGCGGCAAAGCGGGATGATGTGCCGTACGAGAAGTTTTTCACCTGGGATGAGATGCTGAAGGATGATAATACGTTTCCGACAGGAGAATACGATGCGGTTGTGCATTTGGCGGGCAAAGCGCATGATTTGAAGAAGGTATCATCGGAACAAAGTTACTTTGACATTAATGTTGGCCTTACCGAGAAGATATTCAATGCGTCGAAAGGGAAGATCGGGCGATTTATTTATTTCTCGAGCAGTAAGGCCGATGCAAACGGAAATGCGTATGGGCGAAGCAAGCTGGCGGCGGAGAAGTTTTTGGATGGACGGGCGATCGTGCTGCGGCCGGCGATGATTCATGGGCCGGGAAACAAAGGGAATCTTAATCTTCTGTGGGGATTGGCGAAACGGGGGCTTCCTTGGCCGCTCGCTGCGTTTGAGAATAGGCGCAGTTTTGCGTCTGTCGGGAATGTGTGTGCGGCGGTCGAGGCGTTGTGTGAACGCGGCGTAAACGGCGTCTATCCGATTGCCGATGACGAAATGCTTTCGACGAATCGTCTCATTGAGCTTATCGCCGAGACTTGCCGAAAACCGGCGAGGTTGTGGCGATTGCCGAAGCCGCTGATGAAGATGTCGGCGAAGGTTGGCGATGTGCTGCATCTGCCGCTTAATACAGAGCGTTTGGAAAAATTGACCGAGGATAGTTTTGTCGATAATTCTGAATTGAAAAAGCGGCTCGGATGGGCGAAAATGCCAGTTTCGGTGGAAGATGGGATGCGGATGACGCTGCAAAGCTTTATGGTATGAAGGCGAATCGGGACGGCTGTTTTTTTTTGAATCAAGAAAAAGGTGAACTGACCATAATCCTGTAAATCCTGTCTAAAAATACAGAAAAGGAAGAGGTGTTTGTGAGGCTAGTGTTTTGGCAGGATTAATATAGATTTTCATGGTCTCCTTACCCGCACTATTTATGTAGATGCCCCTCGATCATATTTCTGATGAATGTGTTTTGAAATGCTATAATACGCAGCATGGATTTACAGTATTTTTGTATATTTGGCTTTTTTAGCTTTGCATTCGGTGCGTGTATCGCCAGTTTTCTCAATGTATGCATATGGCGGCTTCCACGCAACGAGAGTGTGGTGCGCCCTGCATCCCATTGCCCGAACTGCAATGCCGCCATCAAGTGGTATCAGAATGTCCCCGTAATTTCATACATCGCTTTGGGCGGCAAGTGCGCAAACTGCAAAAAGCCCATTTCCATGCGCTATGCAGTTGTGGAGTTGTTGGGCGGCGTTCTCTTCCTTGCTGCCTATCTGCAGTGGGCGATGCCGGCGGCATTCGGCGATCTTCCCGTGGCGGGACTCCGTCCGCTATTTAGCTTTGGGTGCGTACCGGTGTACTGGCTTGTCTTTACCGGTCTCATACTCGGTTCATTCATCGACCTTGAGCATTTCTATCTGCCGGATCGGGTGACAATCGGCGGCATGGTTCTCGGTGTTCCTGCGTCAGTGATTCTGCCGGAACTTCAACTGGAGCGCACATGGATAGACTCCCTTTGCTGGAGTGTCGCCGGGCTTGCGTTCGGATTCTTCTTCCTCTGGGGGATGGGTTGGCTGTTCTCCAAGCTGTTCAAGAAGGAGGCGCTTGGTTTCGGGGACGTGAAGCTCATGGGGGCGATAGGGGCATTTTTCGGTCCTACCGCCGTGCTGTTTGTGCTGATAGTTTCGTCCATTGTCGGTTCAATAGTGGGGATCGGGCTCATTCTGCGAGGACGCGCAAGACTTGGAGGATTCACCGCTGTTCCATACGGTCCGTTCATAGCCGTGGCGACGCTTGTGTGGATGTTCTGGGGCCCCATTCTGGTGGATGTCTACATGCGTCTGCTTGCACCCGGAGTGTCTTGAGGCGGACAGGGGAAGCCTGCCCGACGAATAGTGTCGATCATTTCCGGCAATGTATTGGCCACGCAAAAATAAGGAATGCTGAAACAATGGATAAAGTGTTGTTCGCTGTCGCGCTGTTTGTGTCTGCCACTCCGTTCGCCCTTTGGGCGGGACCGGACGGCGACAGGATCGCGACGAAGTGCAAGGTTGTCGTCCGCGACAAAATGCAAGGGTTCGAGCGGATACAGTTCGAGTTCGAGGATTGTCTTGCCTGGGTTGTGGAGCCCGAAAAACCCGCAGTGGGTTCGCCTTGGATATGGTGCATGGAATGGCCCACCGCATTTCAGGCAAATACAGGGGTGAAGGAACTTCTCTCCGCAGGATACCGTTGGGTGACTTTCAACCATGCCCACGGACGCAACAGTAAGCCCAACGCGGGAAACCAGAACGATGAAATGATCGCAAAACGCAACAGGTTCCAGAAGTTTCTGGTCTCGGAGCTTGGATTAGAGGCGAAGTGCTGTCTGGTCGGCATGAGTTGGGGCGGATTTTATTCGGTCCGTTACGCATCGGAGCATCCCGAATGTGTAAAGGCGATGTATCTTGACGCTCCACTTCTGGATTTTTCCACGCTTGCATGGTTCAGAAAAAGAGGGTGGAAGCAACTTCAGGAATACTATCCGCAGGTGACGCAAGATTATATTGGCGCGGATGATCCCATGCAGTCGGTCTCATCGGCCCGCGCCGAGCGGATAGCAAAGGCGAAGATCCCGGTGCTGCTGATCTATGGTGCCGCCGACACCGTCGTTCCCGCCGAGTCGAACTGCCTGCGCTTTGCAGAGGCGTTCGAGAAGGCCGGCGGACATCTCAAACTGTGGAGGGACAACCTTCGCGGACATCATCCGCATGGACTGGAGCCCGGAGAGGGGAATGTGTTCGTCAACTTCTTCAACAATGCGAAATGAGCATTCATCATATGATATAATACGCAGCATTGTTTTTAACGAAAGGTCATAACAGAAATGCGCAAGAAAATCATTGCCGGTAACTGGAAGATGAACGTGAAGCCGTCCGAGACGGCCGCTCTCGTCAAGGAAATCGCCGAGGCTACGAAGGATTATGCCAATGTCGACATCGTGTGCTGCACGCCCGCGATCGACATTCCCGCCGCGGTCGAGGCATGCAAGGGCACGCAGGTCGAGGCGGGCGCCGAGAACGCCCACTGGGAGGCGAGCGGCGCCTACACGGGCGAGATCTCCACGGGAATGCTCGTTGACGCCGGCGCGAAGTATGTCATCATCGGCCACTCCGAGCGCCGCCAGTATTTCGGCGAGACGGATGAGAGCGTCAACAAGCGCGCACGCGCCGTCATTGCGGCCGGTCTTACCGCGATCGTGTGCGTCGGCGAAACGCTTGAGGAGCGCGAGGCCTGCAAACTCAATGAGGTCATTGAGCGTCAGATGAACGTCGGCCTCAGGGATGTGGCGGCGGCAGACTGCGACAAGCTTGTAATTGCGTACGAGCCTGTGTGGGCGATCGGCACCGGCAAGACAGCCACGCCCGACCAGGCGCAGGAAGTCCATGCCCTCATCCGTGAGACGCTTGCGAAGCTTGTCGGCGCCGAGACGGCAGAGACGGTTCGCATCCAGTACGGCGGCTCCATGAAGCCAGGCAATGCGGCCGAGCTTCTTGCTAAGAAGGATATCGACGGCGGTCTCATCGGCGGTGCGGCTCTCAAGGCCGCTGACTTCGCCGGCATAATCGCCGCCGCAGCTCAGGCGTAAGTGTACATTGCATTGAGTGGAACGGGTGCAGACGCCGGATACGGCTTCTGCGCCCGTTTTGCATCATGCGTTTCGGTGCGCAATGCATGTGAACAGACATGGAAAGACGGAAAACCCAGAGATGCACTCTGAATATTGATGGTCAGTGCGTATTCAACGGATATGATTTTGACAATAGGGCTCAGTCCGTTTCTGAGATTTCAGCGAAGTATGATATAATTCAGGAATTTGAAAATGGATTTATAAACGATCGACAGAGATGAGAAAGAGATTTACATTGTTTCTTGCGGTTTTGGCGTTCTCCATGGCGGCATTAGGCGGTCAGGCGAACGCCATAGTGCGTTTGCTCAATTCGCGTGCGTCCGGCTCGCCAAAAGGATATGCGGAGGCAGCCGCTGAGGTTGCAGCCGCTGCGGCCGAGGGCAAGCCTCTTCAGCGTTTTGTGCTCGCAGTCGTCTCTCGTGAGCATGACGCTCCGGAGTCAGCGAAGATCGATGATGCCACGCGCGAGGAGTATCTCAAGGACAGTCGGGAACGAATCGAGAAACTGGCCCATCGCACGAACAATTCGCTTGCGTGGTATCTTCTCTCCATCGACAGGAATGACACGAATCTCCTGCAGCGCGCGGCGCTGGGCGGCAATGTGCAGGCTCTGAACGCATGGGGTGCGTTGTTGGTGAACGCCGCCGTTGCGGAAGGGCGTTCCACAAACGAGATAGCGAATGCGTTGAACGAGGCGCTCGGATTCTTCAAGCAGGCGGCGGGAATGGGCGACGGAAACGGACTCTACAATCTCGGCATGTGCTATGCCCGCGGGCTCGGTACGCCGCGCAATGACGAGCGGGCGTTCGACTGCTTCCGCAATGCCGCCGAGAAGGGGCATCCCGAGGCCATCAACAATATCGGCTGGTTTTTCCGTGAGGGGCGCATCGTCAGCAAGGACCTGGAGCTTTCCACGAAATGGTTCAAGAAGTCGGCGGACTACGGCAATGCGTACGGAGAATACAATTACGGGCTTGCGCTTCATCGCGGCGAAGGCACAAGGCGCAACGACAGGCTTGCGGCGGAGTATTTCAGGCGTGCCGCGGCTGGTGGATGCGTAGAGGCGATCAATTCGTTCGGTCTCGCGCTTTTGCGCGGAGAAGGCATCGAGAAAAATGAGATGGAGGCCATCAGGGCGTTTGAGCGCGCCGCTTCAGCCGGGTTTCCGCCGGCCATGGAGAATCTGGCCGCCTGCTACCAGAAGGGCGATGGCGTGAAGGCCGACGACAAGCGTGCCATGCTGTGGCGCATCCGCTCGAAGGCGGCGCGCGGAGATCGTGCGGCGCGTGCATGGCTCCTCCAGAACGACAAAGAGAAATGGTGATGAATAAGGATGAAAGATCGGGCGCGCAAGCCCTTGTCGAATCGCTGACCAAAGCGGGCACAGATGTGCTCTTCGGATATCCGGGTGGAGCCGTGCTTGACATTTTCAACTGCCTGCCGGACGCCACGTTCCAGTTTGTCCTGGGTCGTCACGAGCAGGGTTGCGTCCATATGGCCGACGGCTATGCGCGTTCCACCGGCAAGGCGGGCGTGTGTCTTGTGACTTCCGGCCCCGGTGCGACGAATACGATCACAGGCCTTGCCACGGCGAATATGGACGGCATTCCGCTAGTGTGCATCACGGGCCAGGTGCCGCTGTCTCAGATCGGCACAGATGCTTTCCAGGAGGCTGACATGAGCGGCATCTGCCGCGCCGTCACAAAGCACAGCTTCCTCGTCCAGAGCGCGGACGAGATTCCGGAGACTGTCGCCGAGGCATTCTATATCGCCACGCACGGCAAGCCAGGTCCGGTTGTGATCGACATACCGAAGAACGTCCAGCAGATGCGCACATCCGCGCAGTATCCCGAGCGCGTCTCGCTCCGCGCCTACCATCCGGAGTCCATGGCGACTACATCGCAGATGACGCGCTTCGCAAAGCTTGTGAACGAGTCCAGGCGTCCCGTGCTGTATGCCGGCGGCGGCGTGATCGCATCCGGCGCGGCCAGGGACGTCGCCAATCTCGCGCACAAGGCGCAGATTCCCGTGGCGACTACGCTCATGGGGCTCGGATCCTTCGATGAAAACGATCCTCTCGCGCTGAGGCTCGCCGGGATGCACGGAACAGCGGCTGCGAACCACGCCATAAATGAAGCGGATCTCATCATCGCTCTCGGCGTGAGGTTTTCCGACCGTGTCACCGGCAAGCTCGCCGCGTACGCGAAGCGCGCCAAGATCATCCATGTGGACTGCGATCCCAGCTCCATCGGCAAGAACGTTGCGGTGGATCTCGGCATCGTTGCCGACGTGAAGGACGTGCTTACGACCGTCAATTCCCGCATCAAGCCGGCCGAGCACAAGGAATGGCTCGCACATGTCGAGGAGTGGAAGAAGAAGCGTCCCGTATCCTACAGGCCGATGCACAAGGGCGTGATAATGCCCCAGCAGGTGATCGAGTCCATCGACCGCGCGACGGGCGGCAAGGCCGTCGTGGTCACGGACGTCGGACAGCAGCAGATGTGGTCCGCACAGTTCTTCCGCCACAACATCCCGCGCCACTTCCTCACTTCCGGCGGCATGGGCACGATGGGCTTCGGCATTCCGGCGGCGATTGGCGCTGCTTTCGCGCGTCCGGACCACAAGACTGTCGCGGTGTGCGGCGACGGCGGCGCGCAGATGACTTTCGAGGAGGTTGTGGTCGCGGTTGAGCACAAGCTCCCCGTTACGTTCGTCGTGATAAACAACGCGTGTCTCGGCATGGTCCGCCAGTGGCAGGAGCTGTTCTACGGGAAGCGCTATTCCGGGTCTATCCTGTCCGTGAAGGGACGTCTTTCCAACGAGCGCCTCGAGCAGGATCTCAAGTACGACTATCTTCCTGACTTCAAGAAGCTTGCGGAGGCGCACGGAGCGGAGACGTTCCGCGTGATCGATCCTGCGAAGCTTGACGCCACGATCCGCAAGGCGATCAACTCGAAGCGCACCTCCTTCGTGGAGGTCATCGTTGAGCCTCGCGCCAACGTGTATCCTATGCAGCCCGGCGGCCAGCCGGTGGAAGGGATGATCTACGAATGAAAGAGCAGATACACAGATTGAATTGCTATGTCGAGAACCGTCCCGGCGTGCTTGCGCGCATCGTTGGGCTGATCTCCGGCCGCGGGTACAACATCCAGACGCTGTCCGTCGGACCAACCGAGGACGGCACCGTCTCCCGCATGAAGATAGACGTTCTCGGCGGCGAAAAGGAGATCAATCAGGTGATGCTCCAGCTCCGCAACCAGGTGAACGTGATTGAGGTCACGTCTCGCCGCCGCTGAGGCGTCAGAGGGGCATGCAGCATGAAGGTGTTCGTCACCGCCATGGAATGTGAAGCGGAGGCGGTAGTCCGCAGCCTCTCCAATGCCGTGGAGTCGTCCCTGTGCGGACGCAGGGTTGTGCGCGGAACGCTTTGCGGCACAGATACTGCCGTCGTCGTCGCGGGTGTGGGCAAGGCGAACGCCGCATCCGGAACGCAGCTTGCGATCTCCAGTCTTGGCGCTGCGGCGATAATAAACGTCGGTGTCGCGGGCGGGCTCGATCCGGAACTGAGCGTCGGGGCTGTCTACCGCGCATCCAGGGCTGTGGAATACGATTTCGACCTTTCGAAGGTAAATGGTTCGTCCGTCGGCACGCCTGATGAACGCAATACTCCGTTCTTCGATCTTGCCGAGGCGGGGGATTGGCCTGTCGCCACTGTGGCGACAGGTGACAGGTTCACGGACGACGAATGTGATTTTGCGTTTTTGCGTGAGACATTCGGGGCGACCGTCAGGGACATGGAGCTCGGGGCCATAGCCCATACCGCATTTCGCGCCGGCATCCCGGTGTATTCGTTCAAGGCGATAACGAATGTCGTGGGCCAGGGGCCGATGACCGGCCAGTACAAGGCTAATCTCTCGCGTTGCCTTGATGTCCTGGCGGATGAGACGCCGGATTTCTTCGCTGCGATATGAGTGCATCGGACACAATTGCGGCGATTGCGACGGCTCCCGGTCGCGGCGGTGTCGCGGTCGTGCGCGTCAGCGGATCTGATGCGTGGAAAGTTGCAGGCGAGGTTGCAGGCCGCAATGTCGTTTCCGGAGACGCAGGACGTTTTTTCCACTGCGATTTCAGGTTCTCCGACGGATCTGTCGCCGATAGCGGACTTCTCCTTGTGTTCAAGGGCCCGGCATCATATACCGGCGAGGATGTCGTGGAGTTTCAAGGACATGGCGGAAGTGTCGCGCCGCGCCGTGTCCTTGAGGCGTGTTTCGCTGCCGGGGCGCGTCTTGCCAGGCGCGGAGAGTTCACGGAGCGCGCATTCCTGAACGGCAAACTGGACCTGTCGGCGGCCGAGGCCGTGATCGATCTTGTCGATGCCCGTACCGATAGGGCGGCCAATGACGCGCAGGCTCGTCTGCGCGGCGTGCTTTCCGACAGGTACGAGGAGCTTTACCGTGATGCGATAGAGGCGTCGAGCCGGATGGAACATCTGCTGGATGTCGATGAGTCTGAGATACCCGATGGTACTGTTGCGGCATACGCTGCGGACATTGAAAGCCTTAAGAGGCGTATCCGGGCGTTGCTTGCCACCGCCCATGAAGGCAGGATCCTCCGAGACGGGGCGCTTGTCGTTCTCGCCGGTGCGCCGAATGCGGGCAAGAGTTCGCTCATGAACGCTCTTTTGGGGGAATGCCGTGCCATTGTTTCCGATGTCGCCGGCACGACGCGCGACTCCATAGAGGAGGGGCTGGATGTCTGCGGCTGGCCGATACGTCTTGTGGATACCGCCGGACTCCGTGAGACTGACGATGCGATAGAGTCCGAAGGTGTTGTCCGCGCCGAAGCGCTCATGGAGAAGGCGGATGTCGTGATCGCGCTTGATTGCGACATTCCAGGTGCGGTGCGCATACACGCGAAATGCGATCTTGACGGCGAATCGCGGCATGGGGACGGCGCGATCTGTGTCTCGTCAAAGACCGGCGAGGGCCTTCCGGAGCTGAAGAGTGCGATCGCGGACAGGCTCAAGGAGCTTTCGGCTGAGGCATCCGAGGATGTAGCGGACATCACCGCCCGCCATACCGATCTGCTCGGCAAGGCGCTTTCCGCCCTTGAAGGGACAGACCCTGCCGATCCCGTCCTTGCGGCGAATGCGCTCCGTCGAGCTGCGCAGTCCATAGGCGAGATAATAGGCAAGACCTATCCCGACGACCTTTTGGACGCGCTCTTTTCGCGGTTTTGCGTCGGCAAGTAGCCTGAACGCAAAGAGATTGAGTGAAGGTAAATGGAAATGCGTGGATAAAACAAATGTGGGTAAACTTCAGGCATCAGAGTCCTTGTAATGTGGTATAATTGAGCATCACAATTTTGATTTAGGATTTAGGAGATTCAAGATGGATTTCAGCAGAAGAGGTTTTATCATCGGTGGAGCTGCCGCTGCGGCGGCAGGGTGCACGACGGCCGGAAACAAGGTCGATCCGGATGTGCCAAAGGAGTCGAAGGCGCCCGGTCCGGAGATTCCGGCAAAGCCGCTTGACCCCTACAAGGGCACGCAGGGCGTGCCGTTGAGGGTCGGCACTCCTTGTCTGCAGTCTGCCGCTTCGACCTCAATGGGTATCTCCTGGGCGATATCCGGCCTGGCAAAGGGGGTTGTGGAATATGCGGACAATCCGCAGCTTCGCAACTCCACTACCGTCAAGTCCGGCGGATTCGGGCTCGCTCCGATCGACGTGGCGGCGCTTCAGGTCCGGCTTACCGGACTCAAGCCGTCCACGAAGTACTACTACCGCACAGTGACGACTCCGTTCACGGACTATTCCAACATCTACGATGCAAGGCTCGGGGAACCGATATCCAGCAAGGTCTATTCGTTCACCACGCTCGGAAAGGAGAATCACGAACACTTTGCGATGATCTCCGACACCCACGGCAAGTGGAAGTCCTACGAGATGCACGCAAGCCACCTGAAGGCTAATCCCCCAGGACTGCTTCTCTGGAACGGAGATGCCACAAACACGACGCAGGACAAGGCAACGGCTGTCGAGATATTCCTCGATCCGCCGATACCGTCCGCCGAATTCGCGGCGGAAGTGCCGATGTCCTTCGTCAGCGGAAACCACGACTATCGCGGAAGCTGGATATCGAAGATAAACGAAGTCCTTCTGCCGCGTCTCCAGTCCGAGCGGACCAGCGATTTCTGGGATCTCAAGTGGAACTTTGCCGAAAGGCTCGGCGATATGGCGATCATCGGAATGGATACGGGCGAGGATAAGCCCGACGCCCATCCAAAGTGGTTCGGTCTCGCGAACTTTGAACCGTACCGCAAGGCTCAGGCGAAATGGCTGGAACAGGCCTTTGCCCGCCCGGAGATTGCGTCCGCGAAGTTCAAGGTGCTGTTTTGCCACATTCCGCTGTACGCGGCCCCTGACCATCCGGACTATTCCCACGATGGCGTGAAGGTGGATCCTCATGATTGGGCATACTGGTCTCGCGAATGCTATAATCTGTGGAATCCGATAATGGAGAAAGCCGGAGTGCAGCTTGTGGTTGCAGGGCACAAACACCGCTACCGTCACGATCTGCCATCTCCCGGACGCAGATGGCATCAGGTTGTCGGCGGAGGGCACGAACTCGGCTATTCGCACGGAAAACCCGACGCAGGCCGTTTCCCGACAGTTATCGAGGGCGCCGTGAAGAATGGCCGTCTGGTTGTGACGGCGCATGACGTGTACAAGCGACGCATTGTGGAAACGTTCATTATCTAGACTGACGTTTTTGCACAATGCATTCAGCGTTCAAGCGCGACACGCAAGGATCCTATCTTAGCGGCAGTGTTCACGATTGACGGGTCAATCGGCGGTTCCGCCGATACAAGTGCATCCGATGCGGCGGCGTGCAACCAAACGGATGAACAGGCGGCGAGAAATGAATCCTTGATGTAAGACCATCGGGCGGCGATTACGCCAGACAGCAGATCTCCCATTCCGCCCATTGCCATGAACGGATTTCCGGCTTCGCATACATATGTGCGACCATCCGGGGAAGCGACAATCGTGTTTGCACCCTTCAGCACGCAGATGGATTGGTATCGTTCGACGATCCGTTTTGCCGCAGACATCCGATCTCTGCGGATATCCTCCGTTTTACATGCGAGAAGCCTTGCGGCCTCACCGATATGAGGTGTGAGTATGCGCGACTGGCCCTCGGTAACGGGAAAATCCACCTGCTTTTGCGCATACCAGTTTGATAGAATCGTAAGGGCGTCCGCATCGAGCACAAAATTGCCCTTGGATCCGGACAGCAAACGCGATACGAGCATTTCGGTCGTTTGGGTGACGCTCAGTCCCATGCCGATGACCATGGTGTCGGCCTTGGGCGGAACGCATGTGGCGGACTGCTTCATGAATGTCGCCTCCGGTACGAGCGCCCCGGCCGCTATGCGTGCTGCATCCGGCACGACAAGGTGTATCAGCCCGGCGCCGGCGACTCTTGCCCCGAGACCGCATATGGAAGGCGCGTGGATGTACCTTCCGGACCCTCCGACTACAGTGACCGTCCCCACCGAATATTTGTTGGAATCAAGAGGCCGACTAGGGAATGCCTCTGATAAAAAATCTGGAAATTGTGGTTGCATGTGCCGGGTAGTATACCATAACCCCATTACTTTTGGTTAATGTTCTGCATCTGCCGTGAGGAAGGCGCACAATCGAAAGGGCTTGTTGCGTTTCGGTTAAAGATGACAAATACGCACATCTTGACATACCTACAGGTAGGTATTATAATACACGCCGTTTTTTTTTTGAGATAAATGGCTAGACGAACCAAAGAAGAGGCTGAAAGGACGCGTACGCGCATACTCGCGAACGCGCTTTCCCTTTTTACCAAGAAGGGGTATGATCATACCACTTTCACCGATATCGCTGCCCGCCTGAAGATGACCAAGGGGGCGGTTTACTGGCATTTCGAGTCCAAGCAGGCGCTTTTGATTGCAATCATAGACGAAATGCTGGAGAAATTCCGTCGTCAGATTGTCGAACTGCTCCCGGAAGGGGAGAATTCCTTCAAAGGTCTTTCGTTTCCTGTAGTGGCGGACATGATGGTGAAGCATGCGTTGCAGACTGTCGGGGACGCCAAGATGTCGGCATTCTTCTCCCTTGTACACGAGCAGATAAGGTGGTCTTCCACCTCCATGATGCAGATCCGCGAGGATTTGCTGAAGAACAGCAGATTCGGGCCGTGGGAGGCGTTCCGTGTCTCCGTGGAGAACGGAATGCGCACGGGAACGGTCCATGGTCATGTGAACGCGATTGAGGTCGCAAGCTGCTGCATGGCGCTGTGGAACGGTCTGGTGCGCTCGCAGATATCGGGGTTCCTGCAGTGCGACCTTGAAAATACCCTCAAGAACGCGTATTCGTCAATCTGGAGAAGCATCGCGAAGGGCGGCGGCTGACAACTGCCAACTATCATCTACAAACTACCAACTTCAATAATAAGGAAACAAAGAATATGGAAAGCAGAGAAGACAAAAAGAGCAAAGGTTCGGCCATCGGTTCGGCCGTGGGCGTGATTGTGCTTGTGGCGGCATCCGTCACCGGCGGGTGGGTTGCCTGCGATCTGTGGCCGAAGAAGCAGGCGGGCAAGATGCAGATGCCGCAGATGGATGCCACCGTTGCCGTGCGCGAGGTTGAAGAGCGCGTCTACAACCTTCCTGAACGCTTTGTCGCCCATGCGGAGCCGGTGCAGGAGGTCGATCTTCTTCCGCAGGTTGACGGATACATCAAGGAAATCAAGTTCAAGGAAGGCGATCTTGTCAAGGCGGGTGACGTATTGTACGTTCTGGACGGCGAACGCTATCAGGCAATCGTGAACCAGCGCAAGGCCGATCTCGCCGCAGCCGAGGCGGAGCAGCGTCGCGCTCAGCGCTACTATGAGCGTATGCAGAAGGCCGACGCGCGCGGCATCACGCAGCTCGAGCGCGACAACGCCGAGGCGGCGGCCGAAAGCTCGAAAGCTGCCGTGATGCAGGCGAAGGCCAACCTCGTGGTCGCCGAATACGACCTCAACAAGACGCAGGTGCACGCCCCGATCTCTGGGCAGATCGGCAAGTCTTCAGTCTATCCCGGCGATTACGTCGCCCCGTCCAAGGGCGCTCTCGCCCGCATCGTCCAGGTCGATCCGATGCGTGTTTCCTTCCCGCTCACCGACCGTGCCTACATCGCATGGCGCTCCGCACAGCTCAAGGGCGAGGATCCGGACTATCGGCTTCGTCTCATCCTGCCTGACGGCAGCGAGTACAGGCAGCACGGCGCGTGGGCGTTCGACGACAACACGATGAGCAAGGAGACGGCCACGATCATCATGCGTCTTGTGTTCCCCAACCCCGACCGCATGCTCATTCCGAACAGCTACGTGACGCTTCTCGTCGACTACAAAAAGCCGCCGAAGCTTCCCTGCGTGCCGCAGCAGGCCGTCGTCGATCTCTCCACGGGAAGCCGTGGCGTATGGGTGCTCAAGGATGACATGACCGTCGAGCAACGCGTGATCGAGGCCCGTGAGATGAGCGATGGCTGGATTCCCGTTGACAAGGGCCTGTCCCTTGGCGAGAAGGTCATCGTCTCCGGAGTGTCCAAGCTCGCCCCCGGCATGAAGGTGAAGATCGTCGAAGCCACGAACAACGACGATCTCGATCCCAACTTCCAGCCGCGCATCAAGGAATGACGAGGTCGACATGAAGATTTCCATAAGAGAATCAATCGATAAGATCAAGACGTTTTCGCGCACGTTTATCGAGCGTCCGCGATTCGCCATGGTCATCGCGATTGTGCTCACTCTCGCCGGTGCGATGGCGATTTTCGAGCTCCCGGTCTCGCAGTACCCGCGTCTGACGCCGCCGTCCATCCAGGTGGTGTACACCTATCCCGGCGCAAGCGCCCAGGAGGTGCTCAACACCGTGGCCATGCCGATCGAGGACAAGGTGAACGGCGTGGACGACATGCTCTACATGGTGGGCAGCTGCTCGGACGACGGCAACTACAACCTGACGCTTTCGTTCGAGGTCGAGTCCGACCGTGACATGGACATGGTCAAGGTGCAGAACCGCGTGTCGCAGGCGGAGGCCAAGCTGCCGACGGAGGTCCAGCAGTTGGGCGGTACGATCCGTGCGCAGTCCGAGGACATGCTCGGCTTCATGGCCTTGCGCTCCAAGGGCGGCAAAATGACGCGCCTTCAGATTTCGGACTACATTTACGGCCACATCCAGCCGGTTCTCCTGCGAATTCCCGGCGTGGGCGACGCAATGGTGTACGGTCCGCGTCTCGCGATGCGAATCTGGCTTGATCCGGACCGCATGGCCGCGCAGGGGCTGAACACCGAAGAGGTGATCGCCGCCGTCACGAAGCAGAACGTCCAGGCCTCGATCGGTTCGGTGGGCGCATCGCCGATCCCGAAGCACGGCGACCGCGTGTACACGCTCACGGCTAAGGGGCGTCTCATGAAGCCTGCGGAATTCAACGAGATCGTCGTCCGCAGCGACGAGCAGGGCGGCCTTGTCCGGCTAAAGGACATAGCCCGCACGGAGATCGGCGAAGAGAACTACATGTTCTCGGGCCAGCTCAACGGCGAAAACGCGGTGATGATCGCGCTCCAGCAGAAGCCGGGGGCGAACGCCATCGAAACGATGGACCAGATATACGCGGCGTTCCGCGAGATGGAGAAGAGCTTCCCCGACAGCCTCGAATGGTACACTCCGTACGACGCAACCGAATACGTGCGCGTGTGCATCGAGGAAATCGTTCTTACGCTGCTCCTGACGTTCGGTCTGGTGGTGTTCGTGTGCTACCTGTTCCTTCAGGACTGGCGCGCGACGCTCATCCCGTGCCTTACGATTCCCGTATCCGTCACCGCCACGTTCATCCTGATGGCGATTCTCGGCTACTCCATCAACATCCTGACCCTGTTCGGGCTGGTGCTTTCCATTGGCGTGGTGGTGGATGACTGCATCGTGGTTGTCGAGCGTGTCCAGTACCTCATCGAGACGCGCGGACTGAACTCCAAGGAGGCTGCGATCCAGGCGATGAAGGACGTGACGAGCGCGGTCATCGCGACGACGCTCGTTCTCCTGGGCATTTTCGTGCCGGTGGGCTTCATGAGCGGAATTACGGGCCGCATCTATCAGCAGTTCTCCGTTACGCTTTCGGCGGCGGTGTGCTTCTCGACGGTGTGTGCGCTTACGCTCGCTCCCGCACTCTGCTCGCTCCTGCTCCATGAGGCGCGTCCGTACAGGCACGGACCTTTCGCGTGGTTCAACAAAGCACTCGATGCGTTCAAGGGATTCTTCGTGACGATGGCGAAGTGGCTTGCAAGCCGCATCTTCCTCACGCTCGTTCTTTTGATTCTCTCGGTGTTGCTCACCATCCAGGTGTTCTCCAAGACGGAGACGTCCTTCCTTCCCGATGAAGACCAGAGCGTGGTGTTCTGTTCGATGGAGATGCCGGAGGGGACCGCGCGCGACCGCAGCCGTGAAGTCGCGCTCCGTGCGGTGGAGCTGCTGCGTACGATTCCGGAAGTCTCCTCCGTCATTTCGATCACCGGATGGGGCATGATCGGCGGCCGCGGCGAGAACCAGACGACTCTCGTCGTGGACCTCAAGCGCTGGAACGAGCGTCCGGATCCAGACCAGCACGCATCGAAGATGATCCGCAAGATCCAGGGCATGCTGATGAGCATCCCCGAACCTAAGTGGCAGGTGTTCACGCCGCCGGCGATTCCCGGTCTCGGAAACGCGAACGGAATCTCCGTGCACATCCAGGACAAGAAGGGGACAGACCCCATCAAGCTGGACGAACTCAAGAAGGTTCTCCTCGCGAAGCTCAATGCAAATCCGAACATCCTGGCGGCGTTCGCCGGATACAACGCGGAGACGCCGAAGCTCCGCTTCAATCTCGACCGCACGAAGGCAGAGATGTTCCATGTTCCCGTTGCGACCGTGTACGGCACGCTCCAGAACTATCTCGGCTCGCGCTACGTGAACGACGTGAACCTCGGAACCCAGGTGAACCGCGTCACGGTCGCCGCCGAGGCCAAGGGCCGCACCAAGCCTGAGGACGTCGAGCGCCTCTATGTGCGTTCGGACACCGGATCAATGGTGCCGATCGGTTCGCTCGGCACGATTACGCGCGAACTGGGGCCGCGCACGGTCTATACGCGAGACAAGTACCTGACGGCCGGTCTGAACATCCTTCCCGCGCCCGGTGTCGCATCCGGCACTGTCATGAAAGAGGTCCAGGAGCTTCTCGATGCGGAGCTTCCCGAAGGCTATGGATATTCGTGGGCGGCGCTTTCCTATCAGGAGGCGCGCAACGAAGGTGCTGCTGGCCCCCTCATCGTCCTGGCGATTCTCTTCGGATATCTGTTCCTGGTGGCTCAGTATGAGTCCTGGACGATTCCGCTGCCGGTGATGCTTTCGATATTCATCGCCGTGCTCGGTGCGCTGCTGGGCCTGAAGTACTGGGGCATTTTCGCGACGGGTTCGCCGTATCCGCTGTCGATCTACGCACAGCTGGGTCTTGTGCTTCTGGTCGGACTCGCCTCCAAGAACGCGATTCTCATCGTCGAGTTCGCCAAGGACAAGCGCGAGACGGAAGGGTACTCCATCGTGGAGGCGGCAGGTTCCGCAGCCGGCGAGCGTCTGCGTCCTCTCCTGATGACGGCATTGACGACGCTTCTCGGCACATTGCCGATGATGATCGCCACGGGAGCCGGCGCCGCGAGCCGCAATCACCTGGGCACGACCGAATTTTTCGGGATGCTTGCTTCAGTGGTTTTTGGTATATTACTTGTTCCCGGACTTTATTCTCTGTTCCAGACATGGCGCGAGAATGTGAAACGCTTTTTCGGTTATTTCTCGGCAAAGGCCGCTCACAAACGTAAACTCAAGGAGCTTTCGTAAAATGAAGAAGATAAATGACATGTTGGTTCTGGCGCTTGCCGTCAGTGTGATTTCCGGATGCGGGATGCTTGCCGTAGGACCGGACTTCCAGTCACCCGAAGTGACGGTCGATGAAGCCGCCCTCAAGGCGCCAGGCGCCGGTTGGCCGATGACCACCAATCTCACCGAGACGGGGGAGTTCAAGCCGGCCCCGGAAACGGCCGATCCGCGCACAGAGCTTAAGGCAGAGGATATCCGCACATGGTGGCGCCAGTTCAACGACGAGCTGCTTTCTAGTCTCGTAGAGAACGCAGTGTCGAACAACCGCACGTTCCTGATGGCGCAGCAGCGCCTTGGACAGGCTCGCTGGCGCTATGCCGGGTCGTGGTCGGACATCATGCCGCACATCACGGGAATAGGGTCGCACTCCCGCGCGCACGTGAGCGAGAACGGTTCCGCCGGAGTGAATGCCTATACGCGCCGCGACACGTTCAGGACGGGTTTTGACGCAACGTGGGAGATCGACATATTCGGCGGAGTCCGCAGGGGCATTGAGCAGGCGGACGCGCTCATGTCCAAGGCGCATTGCGATCTTGCCGATGCGTGGGTGACGCTCTCCTCGGAGATCGGCAGTCAGTATGTTGCGCTCCGCACCGTGCAGGAGCGTCTGAAGGTCGCACGTGCGAACCTCGTTCTCCAGACCGAGACGTACGACATCCTCAAAAGCCGCATGCAGTCCGGCATCGGCGACGAGCTGGCCGTGAACCAGGCGAAGTACAATGTCGAGCAGACGCGCGCCACGATTCCGGATCTTCTGTCGAAGGAAGAGGCTCACATGAACGCGCTTGCGGTTCTCGCCGGTACGATGCCGGGCGCTTTGCATTCCCAGCTTCAGACGCCTATCGATCGCGACTGGCTCGTCGAACCGAAGAAGCTCTCCGGAATTCCGCTCAACGTGATGCGTACGCGTCCTGACGTCCGTGCCGCCGAGTTCGCGCTTGCCGCCCAGGTTGCTCACGTCGGCGTCGCGGAGTCCTTCCTGTTCCCGAAGTTCTACCTGAACGGTTCGCTCGGAATGGAGTCGATCAAGATGAGCAAGTTTCTCGACCGCGATTCCGTGTACGGTTCGCTTGGCCCTTCAATCTCCTGGCCGATCTTCCAGGGCGGAAACATCTATGCCAACATGAAGGCGGAGGAGGCAGCCATGGATGAAGCCGCACTGAACTATGAGCTGACGATCCAGACGGCGTTCAGCGAGGTCCGTTCCGCGTATTCGGCCTACACGCAGGAGTATCACAGGTACGAGTCGCTTAAGGGGGCGGTGAAGGCGGCGAAGGATGCCGAAACGATTTCCCAGGATCTCTACAAGAACGGTCTTTCGGACTTCAACAACGTGCTTGACGCTCAACGCTCCCTGCTTGCTCTCGAGGAGGCTCTTACCGTCTCCCGCGGCCAGATCACGCAGGACCTGATCAGCCTCTACAAGGCTCTCGGCGGCGGCATTTCAATGTGATGTAGGATTTCCAGGTGTATTTTATGCCGAGTGCGCAAACTGCAAACAGCGGCACTCGGCGTGAAGCATAATAGGCACTTGCTTTTTGAAGCCGTTTTTGAGATAATTCAGTCCCGAATGTTTGAATTTTTAGGCAGAAAGAAGGCCAAGAAAAGCGAGCCTGTGATACGGGCGCGTCCTGATCATTGTATTTCGCGCAAGAATATCGATCGGGATGCGCTTCGTGTGCTATATCGTCTGGACAGTCTTGGATACACGGCATACCTTGTCGGTGGGGGTGTGCGCGATCTTCTCTTGGGCCGGAAGCCGAAGGATTTCGATGTCGGAACGAGTGCGATGCCCAATGAAGTGAAGCATGCGTTCCGCAACTGCTTTCTGATTGGCCGCAGATTCCGTCTGGCGCATGTGCGCTTCGGGCAGAAGGTAATTGAGACGGCGACGTTCCGCCAGAATTCGCAGACCGTTGGCGAGATCATCGAGCATGCCGCCGAAGGTCCATTCGAGGACAATACGTTCGGCACGCCTGAGACCGACGCCTATCGCCGTGACTTCACCGTAAACGGTCTCTTCTACAACATCCGCGACTTCTCGGTCATCGACTGGGTCGGAGGGCTCAAGGATCTCGAGAAGAAGGTGATCCGTTCGATCGGCGACCCTATGATTCGTTTCCGCGAGGATCCGGTTCGCATGATGCGTGCGATAAAGTTTGCGTCGCGTCTCGACTTCAAGATCGAGAAGGATACGGAGAAGGCCATCCGCAAACTTCATTCGATGATACTCTCCGCCAGTGCGCCGCGTGTGTGCGAAGAGGTGTTCCGCCTTTTCCCGTACGGAAAGTCGGAGGCCGCGTTCCGCATGATGTGGGAGTATGGTCTCATGGGCGATCTGCTTCCGGAGCTTTCCGAGTTCATCAAAAGGGATGGCGGACGCAAGTCTCGCGTCTGGAAGTATCTGGCAATGCTTGACCGTTACGAAACCGCCATGGCGAAGCAGAACTACGAAGTAATGAACGGACTTCGCGCCGCCGTCCTCTATGCGGCATGGGCCCTGAGCGAGCCGGGCAGGAACCGCGAAATAATGGGTACGATGCTCAGTTCGCTGAAGATTCCGAAGGCGACCTATTTCCTTTCCGTGCTGATGCTTGATTCCGTGAAGCGTCTTTCCCAGCCGCCGGAGCGAAGCAGGCGCCGCTTCATATACAATAGGGATTTTCCGGACGCGCTCGACTTCAACAGGATTGTCGTCCGCGCCGAAGGCAGGTCTGAAAAGGTTCTCGACCAGTGGCAGAACCTATACAACGAAGAAACGAGTAAAGAAACATGAGCAAAGAGAATAACAGCAAACCCGTCACAGAAGAAGTGCCCGGCTGGGTCAAGAAGGCTCCGGAACTCCTGCCTGTGTGGGACTGGTGGGTTAAGGAAGGCCGTTCCACTGTGACGCTTCTGTTGGTCGCCGGTGTGTGCGTGGCGGGATGGTACGCATTCAAGAACTGGCGAGCAGGCCGCACGGCCGCCGCAAACAGTGCAGTCGTGAACGCATTCAATGCCGACGAACTCGAGGAGGCTGTCGCGAAATTCGGCGGTACGGCGACGGGTCCTGCTCTTAAGCTTCGTCTGGCGAAGTGCTATCTTGATGGTGAACGCTGGGATGAGGCAGAGAAGGTGTACGGTGATTGCATTGCCGCTGCGGGTGATGACGATTCGTTCGGCTCCCTTGCGAAGCTTGGCCGTGCATACGCACTAGAGGGTGCAGGCAAGATCGCCGAGGCGAGCAAGGAGTTCGAGGCGCTCGCCGCGAATACGAATCTTCCCGTTTCCGCCACGGCGGCGCTTGGTGTCGCTCGCTGCATGGCGTTGGGCGGAGATAAGGACGGCGCTCTCAAGAAACTTGAGGCTTCAACAGATTCTCGCGCGAAGAATCTGGCGGAGATGATCAAGCGCTATGATCCGAACCGCAAATCCGCCTCGCTTTTCGACGCTGCAGACGCGGCTGCGGACAAGATCGCAGCCGAGAAGAAGGCCGTCGACATCAAGAAGACCGAGGCCAAGCCCGCAGAGAAGCCCGCGGAAGCGAAGCCTGCGGTAAAGAAGTAACAAAACCGTTTCAGGAGGGAATGGTCATGGCGGAAGATAACGGACAGAATCAGGCGATAGACCTTAGCGGACTCGGTTCGTTCGACTTTGCGCCGTCTTGGACGGCGGGCGACAGGGTTGTGGCGAAGACCGGGCACGGCGGGTTTCGCGATCAGGATGAGGAGCGTGTACCTCGCGAAGGTCGCGCACCACGCCGCTTTGACGGACCAAAGCCGTCTGGGGACCGTCTCTCCAACAAACGAGAGTTCAAGCAGGGAAAGCCGTTCAACCGTGACGGGAAGGGTGCCCGCCAGTTCGGCGGCGCGAAACCTGAAAGGCGAGGATTCGTCAAGCGCGAGTTCATCAAGCCGCTGGAAGCAGAAATCCGCGTTCTTCCCGGTCAGAAAGATCTTGGAGGCATCATCCGCAAGATCCAGACCGGAGGCATCGCGTATCCGCTCAAGCAGATTGCGTGGTTCTTCCTTGACCATCCCGAGGCTTGCCACGTGAAGGTGACGCCGAAGGATCCTCAGGTCAAGTTCCATGTGTGCAAGGCGTGCGGCTTCTCCTGTTTCACCGAAGAGGCTCTTGACGCGCATATCCTTTCGACGCACCTCGGCGACTACTACACCGCCGAAGAGATGGATGTGGAACCACCGTCGGGTCAGTTCGGATGTGTGGTCAAGTGCGGCGTGACCGGTGAGCTCATTGGGCCGCCGAATCTGCATGGCTACAACTCCAAGGTCCGCGAAATGGCCCAGAAGCTGGGCATGGACGAGAGCGCATACCGTGCGCGTCTGGTCACGGTGCGCGACCAGGAGTCTGTCGAGGCATGGCGGCAGAGCGCGACGAAGAAGACGTTCTACCGGCTGAAGGTCGCCGAATCCGCGGCGAAGCCCGCCGAGTCCGCCGAAAGCGAACAGATTGGATCTGCGGAGCCGACGCCGGTCCCTGCGCTTGAGCGCGATCAGGCAGAGGCGGAGTTCCGCCGCAATATCATGCCGCAGATCAAGAGCATTTCCAAGAGCTCCGACATGACGCTCGCCCAGGCGCTCAAGAGCTCGGACCGTCCTTATCTCTTCGCAGTGCGTGACGCGATCGCAAAGGAGCGCAGATTCCCAGCTTCGCTTTTCTTTGCGCTACGTGGCGCCTTCCATCACCGCAAGCTTGCCTTCTTCCGCGCGAACGATCCACGAGGACAGGAGTTCGTCACAGCGGCGAAGCCGGCTCCTCTTGATGTCGAGCATGCAATTCCTGAACTTGGCGCAGTCGTGAAGTTTGTCGAAGAGCATCCGCTGTGTTCTGTCTCCGAACTGCCTCAGGAAATGAAGGGTCATCTTGGCTGGCTCGTCGAGAAGGGGCATGTCGTCCAGTATTTCAACGGAGTTCTGGCTCTGCCGGAAGCCCATCCCAAGTTCCGCAACATTCCGGCGAAGAAGGATGCCGAGGCGGAGGCCGCTGCACCCGCCGCTGAGGCGACGCCGGTCTCCGAAGCTCCGGTTGCCGAAGCTTCAGTTGCTGAAGAACCTGTTCCCGCCGCAGAACCGATTGTAGCCGAAGAGGCGAAAACGGAACCGATTGTAGAAGAAGAGAAGAAAGAAGAAATTTCCAATGAAGCTGCCGATAAGCTGGCTGAATGAGTACGTTCAGGTTGATGACATAAAGCCCGAGGACCTTGCAGAAAGGCTGACCCGCGCAGGGTTGCAGGTCGAGTCCATCGAGACTTCCGGACCTAAGCCTCTGTGCGACGAGATTGTCGTCGGAGAGGTTTTGTCCTGCGAACCGCATCCCAACTCCGACCACATGCACATCGCGAACGTTACGGACGGCAAGGAGACGATTCAGGTTGTGTGCGGAGCACCCAACTGCCGTACGGGACTCAAGACCGCGTTTGCGAAGATCGGCGCATTCATCCCGGATGGTGAGTTCAAGATCAAGAAAGGCAAGCTCCGCGGTGTCGAATCGTTCGGCATGCTCTGCTCGTCCAAGGAGCTTGGCATCCCCGGCGGCACCCACGAGGGCATCATGGAGCTTCCCGCCGATGCGCCTGTCGGAGCGTACCTTCGCGATGTGCTTCCCGGCGACAAGCCTGAGACGGTGTTCGAGATCGAGGTTACGTGGAACCGGCCCGATGCGCTGTCTGTCGTTGGCCTTGCCCGCGAGTATGCCGCCATCCTGGGGCGTCCGCTCAAGATGCCCGCTGTCGATTTCGTCGAGTCCGATGTGGATGTGAACGGCGAAGTGACGGTCGAGGTCGAGGATTTCGCGAAATGCCCGCGCTACACCGCCCGTGTCATAACGTCCGTCAAGGACGGGCCTTCGCCTGATTTCATGGCGAAGCGCCTTGAGGCCTGCGGAGTCCGTTCGCTCGGGCTGCTTGTCGATGTCACGAACTATGTGATGCTCGAACTCGGTCAGCCGCTCCACGCGTTCGACTACACGAAGCTCGCAGGTCGCAAGATCGTCGTCCGCTCGGCCCGTCCCGGAGAGACAATGAAGACGCTTGACGGCGTTGAACGCAAACTTGACGAGAAGATGCTTCTCATCTGCGATGCGGAAAATCCGTCGGCGGTGGCTGGCGTGATGGGTGGCGAGGATTCCGAAATCGCCGCCGGCACGGACCGTGTGCTCATCGAGTCCGCGCTTTTCGATCCCGCCACGACAAAATACTCTTCGACGAAACTTGGTCTTGGAACGGAGGCCAGCTACCGTTATATCCGCGGTGTGGACAAGGACCTTGCCGATCTGGCGAGCCGCCGCGTGGCACACCTTCTCCAGAAGTACGGCAATGCCGTTGTCGCTAAGGGCGTGGTTGATGTCGATGGACGCAAGACATTTGAGGACAAGGGCGTTTCCGGCGGCTTTGCGTACAATGAACCGGTCGAGATCGTGTTCGCCCGTGCGCGCAATCTCATCGGCATTGACATCCCCGACGAGCGGATGATGCAGATTCTCGATTCCATCGGGTTGCAGAAGATATCCGGAGGCGACGGACATGCGACGTATGCGGTTCCCAGCTGGCGCTGGGATATCCAGATGGAGGCCGATCTCGTCGAGGAGATTGCCCGTCTGTATGGTCTGGACAACATTCCGGACACAATGCCTTCGGCACAGTCCATTTCCGCTCTCGATGATGCGCCTTTCCGTGCGCAGGAGAAGCTGCGCGGTTGCCTTACGGGGCTCGGCTTCAGCGAGGCGATGCACTATTCTTTCCTTTCGGCGGGCGAGTTGAACGTGTTCGGCGAGAATCCGGAGCGTCTGCCGCTTCCCGATCCCGTGAGCGCAGAATACGGCATCCTCCGCGACTCCCTGCTCCCGCAGCTCTACCAGAGCCTCGGACGCAACGCCGCCCACCGTCTTGAAGAGGGCAGGCTTTTCGAGATAGGTCGCGTGTTCAGCAGCAAGGATGGCGTTCCGCACGAGTCTGCGAAGCTTGCGATGGGCTTCTTCGGTCCTGTCGGCCGTGATGCCCTTGCGCGCGTCAGGCCTGTGGCGGTTGAAGAGGCGCTCCTCTGGATGAAGGGTGCGGTCGAGCGCGTGGTCAAGTTCGTGAAGGTCGGCAAGACGGAGTTCCGTCCGGTTGAGCACACTGCTTTCTCCACTGCGTTGGAGATCGTGATCAACGGACGCCCCGCCGGCATCCTTGGCGTGGTTTCCGAGAAGCTCCGCCATCCGTTCCGCCTTACGACGCAGCTTGCGCTCGCCGAGATGGATCTCAAGGTGCTCCTCAAGCGCGTGGACGCGATCGGCAAGATCGTTCCCGTGCCGCAGTTCCCGATGGTGACGAGAGACATCGCCTTCGTGGCCGGTGCGGATGTCACTCACGAGGCCGTGGTCAAGGCTGTCAGGAAGGTTGCGCCCAAGGAGTTGACCGACGTAAGGCTATTTGATATCTTTACGTCCAAGGAGTTGGGCAAGGGCCGTTCGAGCCGCGCCTATTCCCTGAGTTTCCGGGCCGACGACCGCACACTCACCGATGATGAGGTGAACGCTGCGTTCGCCAGGATCGTCGAGTCGCTGAAAGCGACGCTGGCGGTCGAAATCCGGGAAGGTTGATCTTTACATGCAGCGTGGGCTCTGTTTTGCACGCGGACTCGGCAGAATATTTCTCCGACCTTCGTTTTTGTGAGGATAGCCTGAATGCGGTGAGCCTTGGCGAGCCGACTAGGGCCTCCACTTGGACTTGAGGTCCAGGGGATACTGTGCTACGGCAAAATGGGGCTTTTTATTTTGGATTGGCGAGAGGTGAAGGCTTGTCACCGGCTTAGGAAAGGGAATTCAGAATGATGTATGCCGATTTTTCCGGCAAGTCTGGCTGTGCAGATTGCGGCATTCGTGTTCATGGCGGAACCGCAGTGCGTTCCCTGATTGCGTCGGCGTTTCTGCTGCTCATGCCTTTTGCGGCATTCTGTTCGTGCAAACCCCTGTTCGTCGGCATATCCGAGAGTTTTCCGCAGGGTGACAGATCCGCGAATGTGATGGTGAACGCAAGCTACGCCGATGCGGTGTCGCGCGGCGGACACATCCCGGTCGTCATCCCGCGCTTTGGCACGGATGCCCAGTTCGACGTCCTGGCCTCGAAGTTCGATGTGCTGGTCATGACGGGCGGGGAGGACCTGAAACCGTCCAGATACGGTGCGAGGCCAAGTCCAAAACTTGGCGCTGTGAACGTCGAGCGTGACGATTTCGACTTTCGTCTCCTTGCCGCCGCACGCCGCCGCAATCTGCCCGTCGTTGGAATATGCCGAGGATGTCAGCTTCTGAATGTCGCTTTCGGCGGCACGTTGTGGCAGGATCTGCCGAGCGAATTTCCCGTAAAGGATGTTCAGCACCGCAATGTGTATCACAATCTCCGCATTGATCCTAACTCACGTTTTGCGCAGGTGACGGGTGTCACGAATGCGCTGGTGAACTCGTCGCATCATCAGGCCGTGAAGGATCTGGCGCCAGGCTTTCGAGTTGTCGGAAGGGCGCCTGACGGCGTGGTGGAGGTGATAGAGTGCGATACATATCCTGCCTTAGGCGTACAGTTCCATCCGGAAAAGCTGGTGTGCGACGATAAAGACGACTCTCTCGCCGCGTTTTTCAAGGATATCCCCTCTCTCTTCAAATGCCCTTCGCGCGGGATTTCACGCGTCAGTGAATGACATGGTATAATGGCGGCATGAAATTCTGCAAACCGCATCGCATTTTGCTCGTTGACAATCTGATGATTCGCCGCTACGGCAATCTCCGGATGGGTCCTGGGCGTAAACTCATGTGCGGAGCGATCCGCAACGACTGGCGCATATGCGAGTTCTCCGACCGCGATATGGCCCGTCTCCTCGCACCTGTTGGCATCAGGGCGCTAGGCGGCAGAATAGCGAACAAAAAGCTTTTGCTGACCGCGAAGAATTTTCGTCCAGACATAATGTTGATCGGACATTGCGACTACATAACGAATGACACGCTCAATGCGATACGAAAAGCCTTGCCTGACATAAGGATCGCTCATTTCAACGTGGATCCACTGTGGCAGGAGCATACACGTGCGCAGATGGCGGACCGCATGCACTCGTGCGATGCTCTGTTCGCGACTACGGCCGGCGATGTGTTGAAGACATGGCGGACCGGGAAAAACGCAGTTGCGTACATGCCCAATCCTTCAGACCCATCGATGGAGAACCAGGACAACGGGATGAAGACCGTGTTCGACCGCGACCTGTTTTTCGCCGGAAATCCCAGGGACGGCGATCCTCGCTGGGAATTGCTGAAGGAACTGCTTCCAAAACTGGATGGCAGGATGCGCATCGACATTTTTGGCGCAGATAAGCCATCCATATGGGGCGCTGCCTATGAGAATGTGCTGGCTACGAGCAAGATATCCCTGAATCTTAATCGCAGGGAGGGGGACAAGTGGTATTCGTCGGATCGCATCGCGCATCTCATGGGATACGGAATCCTGACCTGTCAGTCCTCCAAGAATGAGATGCAGCGATTCTTCTCTGATAGCGAAACGGTGTGGTTTGATGGTGCAGGGGATCTTGCCGAGAAGATACTGTATTTTCAGTCGCATGATGCGAAGCGGGCGGCGGTTGCGTCTGCAGGAAGAGTCAGATACCATCAGCTTTTCAACGGAGCGCGGGTGTTGAGATTCATGGTGGAAACAATGCTCGGTGAGAATTACTCTGAACCATACGAATGGGCTGAAGAGGTCTATCGCTGATGGTTTCAATATTTGCGTACGGCAGTGAACGACATTCTCAGAGAACGGCTTAAAACCGTGCCGAACAAGCCCGGATGCTATCTGATGCGCGATGTGCGTGGCGTGATAATCTATGTCGGCAAGGCGAAGAATCTCCGTCACCGTGTATTGGGATATTTCAGGCCTGGGGCAAGGCATGCGCCTAAGGTGCGCTCAATGGTAAATACCGTTGCGGACCTGGAATTCATGACGGTCAAGAACGAAGCGGAGGCTCTCCTTACAGAAGCATCTCTAATCAAGAAGTACAAGCCGCATTTCAACATCCTGATGCGCGACGACAAGCGCTATCTTGCATTGCGCGCCGATCCCTCGCTAGAGTTCCCGATGTTCTCGACATGCCGGATTGTGAGAGACGATGGGGCGATGTATTTCGGGCCGTTCCCGTCAGCTCCGATCGTGAGGGCGGCGAAGGATTTCGTGGAGAAACGCTACGGTCTGCGGGGGTGCAGGTGCATTACGCCGGACGAAGACGCGAAGCGTCACTGTATGGCGGACAAGATCCGCTACTGCACGGCTCCATGCCTCGGGAGGATAACGCCGGAGGATTACCGTTCGCGCTTTGATGAGGCGTGCGCATTCCTCAACGGTTACCGTCCGCAGGTCATAAGCGAACTTGTCGCAGAGATGGAGTCAGCTTCGGCCGAGTGCGATTTTGAGAAGGCGGCCCGTCTGCGCGACACGATTTCGGCTTTGCGCGAAATGACAAAGCGCCATTTCGTCCGCAAGGCGCCGGAGATGCGCAGGGAAGATGCGAGGAAGGGGCTTGAGGAGCTTGCCGCCGCCTTGAATCTCAAGGCGCCGCCGCGTGTCATAGAGTGCGTTGACATATCCAACCTTTTCGGTACTCATTCGGTGGCGTCAATGGTCGTAGCGATGGATGGGCTGCCGGACAAGCGATACTACCGGCATTTCAGGATTGAGACGGTGGAAGGGGCTGACGATCCCAGGAGCATGGCCGAGATTGTTAGACGCAGATATGGTCCGGAATCCTCTCTCGCAGCGAAGTCGCCCAAGGCCGATCTGTTCATCTGCGATGGCGGCATTACGCAGCTTCGGGCGGCACGGGCGGCGTTTCGCGAGATTGGCGTTGCCGACATTCCGACCGTCGGACTTGCGGAGAAGATGGAGATCATCGTAACCGATGACGAGCGCGGCGACATTGTCCTCCCCCGAGATTCGCAGGGATTGTTCGTGGCAACCCGTCTGCGCGACGAGGCCCACCGCTTTGCCATAACGCATCACAGGTCGCTGCGCGCGAAAGCCATTCGCGAATCTGCCCTAGACGAGATTCCGGGTATAGGTCCGGCGAAGAAGATGGCTCTTCTCAGGAAGTTCCGCTCCACGCGTGGAATAGGGAAGGCGTCCGTAGAGGAGATCGCCTCAACGGCAGGGATAAGTGTTGCGTTCGCCGAACAGGTAAAGACTTTGATCTCCAAGATCTAGTCGGCTACGACGAGTCGATCTCCATTTCCCCAATCGCCAGACTCGACAAATGCATTAAAACCGTCAAAAGCCTAAATTGATTGTGCCGCGATTACCGCATATTTGGTATCATACACTGCAAAAAAAAATCAAAGAACACGAAAGATTTAACCAAGGAATACCGTTGGCTGATGAAAGACTGTCGTGAAGAGTGGTATGATGCGGACGCAAAGGTGTCTGTCACCGTGGTTGACGTGACTACGGCGGCACAGGATCTTGCAAGCAGGCATCTCTGCGGGCCCACTAGCGCGCACTATCTTACAAAGGCGCTTGCCGCAGCAGCGTTGTTGGCGTCTGAAATGAGCGAGAAGGATGAATGCCTCTCAGTCCAGATGAAATGTACAGGATCTTTGGGCGGATTCAACGTTGAATGTACGTCCGAGGGTACCCTTCGTGGATACACGGAAAAGAAGGTTCTGGACGAGTTTGACGGTTGCGGGGAGCCGGACGACCGCAAGGTTCTCGGGACGCGTCAGCTTCAGATCACCAGATCCGTTCCCGGACGCATCCTTTCCCAGGGCATATCCAACTCCATCGACGGCTATCTCGCGGGATCGCTGCAGCGCAAGGCGTGCATATACCTTTCCGCGTCCGTGAACAACGAAGTGGAAGTCCTTCGGGCCCGTGGAGTGATGGTCGAGGCGCTGCCCGACTCGCAGAAATCCGTCACTGCGTTCATTCCGGAGGACATGGAGCTCGAACCTCGCGAAATGCTCGGGCAGATGGGTCTGGAAGGCGCAGAACTCAAAAAGTCCACGCCTCTCGGTTTCGCCTGCCGCTGTTCTCCCGAACGTGCGGCGTCCATGCTCAATGCCCTTGACGAAAAGGAGCGCGCCGGTCTGCCGCCGAAGATCGACATCACGTGCCATATGTGCGGACGCACCTTCACGGTTGCCGTGTAGAGATACGATGAAAGACTCTGCAATGCCGGATCGTACGAAGGAACTGGCAACGGCCCGGTTGGGGCCGTTGCTTTTCAGGTATTCGTGGCCTGCCCTTGTCGCAATGAGCCTGAACGCGTTCTATTCCGTTGTGGACCGGTTCTACATCGGATGCGGATGCGGCGAGGATGCGATGGCGGGGCTTACGCTCACGTTCCCGGTGATGATGCTTCTCGGCGCATTCGGGGTCTTTGTCGGCGCCGGACATTCTGCGGTCCTCTCGATTCGGCTTGGCGAGGGAAATGTCGGCGCGTGCGAGAAGCTGCTTGGACAGCTCGTCGCCTTCAAGCTTCTGTTCTTCTTCATTTTGCCGCCGTTGATATTCTTCAATGCGGATATGGTGCTTGGCTGGTGCGGAGGGGACAAGGTTACGCCCGGAGCATTTGCCGCCGCGCGGAACTACCTGCGGCTCGTGGTTTTCTCGCATCTGTTCAGCCATCTTGCCTTCGGCTTCTCGGCGATGATGCGCGCAGAGGGAAACGCCGTGAACTCCATGGTCTGCATGATCGTCGGTTTCGGCACGAATCTCATCCTGGATCCGCTGTTCATCTTCGGACTGGATCTGCCCGCACTGGGCGTGCACGTTCCGGCGATGGGAATAGAGGGGGCTGCCTGGGCCACGAACGTTGCGATGTTCCTGAGCTTTGCATGGGCGGCACGCTACTATCTGTCAGGCAGAAGCTCCGTGAGGTTCAGGTTCCGCGAGGTACGGTTCCACCGCGAACTTCTGGCGAAGCCCATAGGTATTGGACTTTCGCCGTTCCTGCAGCATCTCATGGGGGCGTTGATAAACCTTTCGCTTGCGGCGGCGTTTGGATATTGGGCTTCTGATGCCGGCGGCGCGACGCGGCAGATCGCCTCGCTTGGAGTGTTCCAAAGCGTAATGATTCTCGTCATAATGCCGATTCTCGGAACCCAGCAGGGACTCCAGCCGATATTCGGATACAACTGGGGCGCACGAAACTTCTCGCGCGTACGGGATACGTTCATCCTCGGCTTCTGGATCACGACTGCTCTGTGCGTACTAGCGAGCGCCATACAGACAATCCCGCCGTTCCCGGAAATGATCGCGTCGCTGTTTGTCGATTCGGCGAACACGGAGCTTCTCGCGACGGCGGCGCATGACCTTGTGATAGCGAACTGCATGCTCTGGACGATTTCGATAAACGTTCTGGCCACTACCTATTTCCAGTCTATCGGACATCCCCGTACCGCCATCTATCTTTCAATGCTCCGGCAGGGAGTGTGCCTGCTGCCGTGCATATGGGCGCTACCGTTTGTGGGCTCCAGAACTGGGCTGTTTGCACCTGAACTTGGCGTGTGGATCGCACTGCCGGTCTCTGATGTGCTGTGTCAGCTTGCGACATTGCCGTCCATCTTTTCGCACATCCGCTTCCTTGCGCGCAACTCCCGGTAGTCGCCTCGTGACATAAGGCATCACAGGTGTTTGCCGGCCGATATTCATTGATATGGTATAATTCTGGATGTTCAAACCTTATTGCATTCACAGGGAGAATGTAGCCTGACAAGGCGGGATCAATGCAGATAAGCCACGCCACAACGCTGAAAACGACATAATGAAACCGTTGCCGACCATATTGCTGGCATTGCCGTTCTCCAGCCGTGAGGGAGTCGATGAATACAACGGGGTGATGCGGTTCCTTCGCGAAAAGAAGCTTTCATGGAATCTGCGCATCGTCCGTCATTCGTATACTGCCGATCTTTTCAGGGAGTTTCCCATTGCCGATCTTTCAGGAATCATCTGCGGAATGGATTTCGTCCCGAATGTGACCGGTTATGCGCCGCGCTATCCTTTCGACATTCTGAAGATCGCCGAGAGATTCAATGTGCCGTTCGTTGGCGTGGATGTGCCGATAGATGTTGACTGCAAGGCATCTTCAGGCAGGGCTGTGCTTCTGAATGTCGATTCCGGCAGATAACCGGACGAAGCGTACGTGATTCGATAGAGGCGCTGCGTCTCGACAACGTGAAACGGCTTCTCAGAGGTTCGGTGCTCACCCACCGCGAGATCGCCGCCGCCAGCGGATTCAGTTCGGCGGTCTATCTGGAGACGGTTTTCGTAAAGCGTTTCGGCATGACGATGTCTGCATATCGGAACAATAACCGCAGTGAAAAACCTAAATAAGATCGTGCTCAAAAGCTAAGCACGGCGTCTGGTATAATTTTGGCATGCGGCGAGGTGTACTTCGCATGCTAGTGGGATTGATATAAGAGGAGTCTGTTTTTAAATGAAACTATTGGTGATTGCATTGATGGCGTTACCGGTTGAAGTTCGCGGACTCGTACTACGGCGAGATGGCGCACTATGGACTGTATCGCCTCGCAACTGCGAGAACGCGGATTTGACAGAAAAAAAAAACAAATATAATTCACAGCCATTTAAAGCGAAGAAAGGACGAAAGCCGTGACAAAGAGAGAATCACTCAATGGAAAGCCGGATGCGGGAAATCCGCACGTACGGTTTGACGAGGGGGAAGTCGCATCATGCACCGCAGAAGCTTCGCTTCGGAGGGTACATTGCCGAAGGCAACCCGAAGGGCGCGCAAGCGTGTGCGCGGCAACGTCGAGGCGTGGGTCTCTACTCTACAGAGAGGAGATTTAGATGCGTAGGATGTTGTTGATAGGTTCGGTGGTGACGCTGTTTGCGCCATGGAAGGCAGCGGCGGAGGCGTATCAGTTCATAATCTCGGGCGATCCGGTCGCGGCGGCGACCGTGGGCCGCAGTTCCAAGGCATCTGTCGGGAATGCTCTCGTGACAGGTGTGAGTTCTAGACCGTCAATCGGCGAATCCCTTGAAGTCCGCTACCGCACATGGCTTGGGTCTGACGGCATAGACCTTGAGACCTCAGAGCTCAAAATAGGTTTCCGTTTCATACTCAGGTAGTTTCCGTTTTCAATCCGCTTACAACATCAATAGAAAGGTAAGGATCTATGAACATAAAATGCATTGCTGCAGGAATTTCGGTGGCGGTCTCGTTTGTTGCGGTGGGTTCCACGCCTCTCGTCACCGAAGTGACGATGAGCCAACCCGCTGACTCGCGTCGTGTCACCATCACATACAAGATGGATGGTGCCCCAGCGGTCGTCACGCTCGACGTGCAGACGAACCGTACCGGACGCGCCACCGAAAGCGATGCCGACTGGGTGTCTATCGGTGGCGTTGCGGTATGCAATGCCCAGGGAGCTGTCTGGCGCAAGGTTACGGAGGCCGACAAGGCGGATGGCTTATATACGATCACATGGCGTCCTGATCTTTCGTGGCCTGATCACAAGATTGACAATAAGTCTGCACGTGCAGTCGTTACGGCATGGGCACTCGATAACACGCCCGACTACATGGCGGTCGATGTCTCCTCCGCTGCCCAGCCGAACACGCAGACCTACTATCCCGCCGCCGACTTCGTGCCGGGTGGCGTCACTAATAGTCTCTATAAGACCACGAAACTCCTTATGCGCAAGATTATGGCAAAGGGCGTGGAGTGGACGATGGGCTCGACCACGCTGGAGACCCAGAACCGCCAGGTCTCCCGCGAGGCGACGCACCAGGTGACGCTCACGAACAACTACTACATCGGCGTCTACGAGGTGACGCAGTCCCAATGGAGCCAGGTGGCCACGAACTCCACCATCTCCGCGAGCTTCACGACGGAGCGGTTTATGCGTCCGATGGAAAAGGTGTGCTACAACGAGATCCGCAATGCGGCGAACACCACGACCGCCAACGCGTCGTACAACTGGCCGAACGACCCGAATCCATCCTCCTTCCTCGGGCTGCTCCGCTCCAAGACGGGCCTCGACTTCGACCTCCCCTCCGAAGCGCAATGGGAATTTGCCGCCCGCGCGGGGAACGGCGTCGGCTACTGGAACGACGGCTCGGCCATCCTGAACACGAACCCAGACGACAATCTGAAACTGCTGGGACGCTACGAGCGCAACGGCGGAAAAGTGCTGAGCGGGACGTCCTACGTCGATCCCGCCGCCAGTTGCGGTGCGACGAACGGCACGGCCATCGTCGGCTCGTACGCGCCGAACGCCTGGGGCCTCTACGACATGCACGGCAATGTGTGGGAATGGTGTCTCGACTGGTATGCGGATGACATCACGGCGCACGGCGGCAAGGTGAACATCGATCTTGCGACACCGGCGAACACTCTCTCTGGCGCGTCGGGCGCGAACCGCGTGAAACGGGGCGGGAGTTGGAACAGCGCGGCGGGCTACAGCCGGCCGGCGTTTCGCGGCAGCTACTCGCCGACGTACCGCCACAACTACGACGGCTTCCGCGTCGTCTGCACCGCTGGCTTGCAGTAAGGTAAAGTGGTTTATGGGGGCGTTCTCGCACCCCCATCGCCGAGAGGGACGCAACTTTTTGCGTCCCTTTTTGGTATATGTCAGATGCTCGGGGCGTATCTTCGTTTTTCACTTACGAGCATAAAAACATCGTGTCTGTTGGTATTATATTGCGCGTTCCCCCTTAAAAGGGAATAGTACCCGGGGTTGAAAGACTGCCGTGTATTGGAGTATGATACGGCTCTTGCGGAATGAAATTTTTGGCAGGATTTAGGTTGATTTTTGAAATAGAATGGGGGCACTCCATAAGAGCGTCTGTTTGTAGGTGTATGCGCGGTTAGACCATGCCGCGTTAGTAAAATCAAGGGATTCTTTGAAAAGTCGAGATAAAATTGTGTTGAATGATTTTGTAATTTACTTTTGCGCCAATATGTAATTTATTTTCAATCCAATATCTAATTTACTTTTGCTCCAGTGTCTAATTTACTTTTGCGCCGCTATTTGTTGTTCTTTGCTGGAAATCTCTTTTAAGGAGGCTCTAGAATGATTTCACGGTGGCAACAAAAAGGGGTAGAATCGTTACTCAGGTATTTTCGAGTAGTTAACCTGACTGGTGCGAGACAGTGCGGAAAGACTACACTTGCTGGGATGCTGTCTCTGCCCAAGGTGAAGCGCTTCACGCTTGATGATGATGAAATACGGAAATCCGCCGCAAGCGATCCGTATGGGTTCGTGGAACGGCACGAAGAAGAAACAATCATAATAGATGAAATACAAAAGGTTCCTGAGCTGCTCAATGCCATAAAACGGCGGGTTGATCAAAACAGCGGCAAAGGGCAATATCTTTTGACGGGGAGTTCCAATCTGCATTTCGTGAAAGCGGTCAGCGATTCGTTGGCGGGGAGAATTGGGCGAATCCGCTTGCGGACATTGACGCTTGGAGAAGTGAATAACGGTTCCGGCGATTTTCTGAAACGGGCGTTCAGCAGAGATTTTCCTGGGAATCTGTGTGGGACCCTGCCGGGATGAAAATTTTGGATGGATTGGCGGGGCTTTTCGGGGCTCCACCCCAGTTGTTCATTCTTAATCTTTCATCTTTATTTAACCTTTACCTAACTTTGCAAATTGTCAGCATTAATTTTATCAGCTGCATAAATCTTGACTGATTATATGCATATACACGTCTATTTCTGCATACAATGTGGTATAATTATATGCAGAAAATATGGAGGGTCATAATATGCATTCCTTTGATTACTCATTTCTGAAGAATGATTTGCTGCCAGCACAACTTGTCAGTTTGGCTGCAAATATTTATTCGCTTCGTGCGATGTCGGACTTTCGCAAAGAGGCAAATAAAGCCGCCTATGCCGAACTTGAGTTGTTGGCAAAAATCGAATCGGTGAAGGCATCAAACGCAATTGAGGGAATAGTTTCGACTGATATTCGAATCCGGGAGATTGTTCAGGATGGAAGCGCTCCGCTTAATCATACGGAAGCCGAAATCGCCGGGTATCGCGATGCTCTGAATGAAATCCATCAGCATTCGGCTGATTTCGATTTCAACGAACGGGACATAAAAAGGTTTTACGCCCTGATGATGCGGCTTGCTGACCCCTCTGCGAACGGTGCCTACAAAACGGAGGATAATGTAATAGCCGAGCGAATGTCCGACGGGCGGCGTGTTGTGCGTTTTGTGCCGACGAGTGCCGCCGATACCCCTGCTGAAATGCAACAGTTGACATTGGCATATCAGGATGCGCGAGATGATGCTGCTATCAATAAACTGCTTCTTATTCCCTGTGTCATTCTCGATTTTCTGTGCATTCATCCGTTTCGGGACGGAAATGGAAGATTGAGCCGTCTTTTGACTTTGCTGTTGCTTTACCGGAATGGATTTGACGCAGGTAAATATGTTTCTTTCGAGGGAGTCATAAATTCCAAAAAGAATGAGTATTACGAGTCTCTCAGGGAGTCTTCCGAAGGTTGGAAAGAAGGGAGTCCGCGTTATTTTCCGTTTCTTGTAAATTTCCTGCTTACATTGTACGGATGCTACTCCGATTTGGATCGCCGCTTTGCATCGGTCAGCGTAAAGCGTTTGCCGAAGCATATTCGTATCGAACAAACGCTTCTGAATTCTTTTACGCCGCTTTCAAAGTCGGATATATGCCATTTGTTGCCAGATGTAAGTCCGACAACCGTTGAAGCCGTCCTTGGCAAACTGGTTGCAAAAGGTGATATCAGGAAAATAGGCATGGGACGTGGCGTAAAATATCTCCGGAAATGACGGTACTTGATTTTGTGAAGATTTTTCAGGTGAGCCACAAGAAGAATTTGATATGGTGGGATTGTTCGATTTAGGAATCTGAAGGGACAGGCCCTGCCGGGATGAAATCTTAAGGGACCCTTAAAAGAGTTTGATTAATGGCTTATATTTGCCGATTTTTGAATTTATTCCTATTTCTTCATCAAAATCCATTCCATTGTCATCAAGATTTCATGCTGTCTCATCATCATTTTACAGTCGTACAGTTGAGAATCAGTCCGAAGCATATTCTCATTAGTTAGCGATGGTAGAGAGGTCGCGATAGAGGCGTCATGGAAATTAAAGTGGTTGCCTTTACAGGTTTATAGTTGATAGTTTTATCTCGTACCCCGAAACGTTTCAATGTCGTAAAATGCCGGTTGGTCAGATTTTGGCGAGAGTGTCGGGTATGTTGGATCTGTCGAGTGCGGTAAACCCGAAACATTTGCGGTCGAGATCTTTGATTAATGTTGCCAATGTGTTATTGTTGCCAGTACCAATGTTACCAATTCCCATTTAGAACTCAAATGCAATCACGCTACTGTCCTGATTGAAAACTGGAATTGGCTATTGGCAACACTTTTACACTGGCAACATTTAACAAGCGGAATCTGTGGGGGCCCTTGCGGGTCGGAGATTTATTGCCGGAGCAATAAGTCATAGGACTCAGGAGTCTGGACACTAGGACTTACGCTCGGGGGCAATGGGAGGGCGAGCGTCTTCGCGAGCCGCTTTTGCTGCGGTTCCAACATCCAACTGCCGAATTTAGGCTTAATGCTTTCCAGGCCTATCGCCGAGATGGATACTGTTGAAAACAGGAATGTCTCTCAAAATCGGCAAACATAAGCCAATAGTCAAACTATTTTCAGTATCTTAGATAGTCCTGATTATGACTGAAGCTTA
>JAZOAC010000141.1:0-3214 GCA_045595285.1 Kiritimatiellia bacterium
GCTGTCCCTGTATGCCGCAGGTGCGGAGAGTGCGGAAGTTCTTGAACGGTTCTATCGCGAGAATGACGGAAAGTCTCTTCGCCGCTTGCCGAACTGGGTTTTGCCGGAGGCATTGTTCTGCAGTCTTTCAAATGCCGACATAGAAGGCGACGGGACGAATATTCTTGGACGGATATATGCTCTTTGTAGGGATAGGCTTGACGTCAATGTTCTCACATGGCAGCCGCGTTGCCGTCTTGACTTGAGCAGTCCGTACGTTGAAGAGCGCGTGGCCGAGGCGGTGCGCTCCCTTAGGGGAAGCGGCATATCGCTCGTCCTGTTCGTGGATCTGCGCCTGATGCGAGAAGAGTTTCTGTCTCGCTGGCCGGACGACTTCCTCCATTGGCGGCAGTTTGAGGTCGTAAAGCCCGATGTGGACGGTACCGCCCGTTTCTGCGCCAACATTGAACGGCTTGGCGACCATATGCTGTACGGAACGAAAGACAAATACAGCTGGTGGAGGCCGGGGCGACTGGTGTCCGTCCGTGCAGTGAAGGGAAAAGATTCCAATACGGCGCGGTTAGTCACGGCCGAGGATGTGTCCTGCTCCGAAAAGGCGGTGTCCGGTACCGTGCGCGGCCTTGCCTCCGACGAAGAACTTGTCGCGGAGGTGGACTTCCCCTTGAACGAAATAGACCCGTGTTCGCCTCGTCTTCTGCCTTTTATGCGTGAAGTGGTGTTGCGCTACAAAAAGATCGGCATAGACGGATACTGCCTTGACGAATGGGGTTTCCAATCGCCAAAGGCGACGGCGATGCTGCAGTATCGGGCGTTTTGGCACTCCGCGCATTTTGCGCGGGAATATTCAAGGCGCTCCGGAGGCGGAAATCTGGAGAAAGACATGCTCGAGTTTGCTCTCGGCGCAGATGCCCCTGCCGTCCGCTCCGCGGTAAACGCATACATCCGCACCATCTACGATACATGCGTAGCCATTGAGGGCGACATGTACGTTTCCAACAAGCGGATGTTCGGCAAGGATGCGTTCGTCGGAAAACACGCAACCTGGTGGGCGCAACTCGGAAGCGCAAGTGAGCCTTTACATAACGGTCTTGACTGGTGGGCGGCAAAGCGTGACTGGGCGCAGAGCGATGAGAATGTTCCGGTTCCGGCGGATACCGGCATGATGAAGAAGTTCGGTTCACCTCTTTGGCTCAACGAGGGATACGGTTTCAATCCGCGCCATTACGTATCTACGCTCTGGCGGTATGCTTTGTGCGGCGGACGCATGAACTGGCATGGAATTGTGGGCGACAGGCGGACAGACTACTTGCAGCGCACTTACAGCAACCGCATCGAGCGGCGCTATCATAGGATTGCAGATATGTTTTCGGATGACGCCATCCGTGCAGAGGAGATACTGCGCCTTCTTCCTCTTATGACACGTGCACCGGTGGATTGCCCGGTAGCGCACATTTTCGGTTATGAACGGTTTGTCAATTGGCTTGACTCATCCCGCGGGGATTGGGGGGCGGATATCGCACACGGTCTTGGAGGATACGGATACTATGTCGATGCCTATCCTGCGAACGAGATTTCGGCCGGAACTTTCTCAGTGAAGGATGGACGGCTTCGTGTCGGACGGCAACGTTATGAAGCCGTTGTTTTGCACAATCTTTCAGCCGCAGAGCGCGTTGAATGGAAGAGTTTTGCGCAGGCACATGCTTTAAAGACGCATGTTTTCGAGAATCCGAAGGCGGAAGATGTCAAGGCGTATCTTGATTCGGTGGGGGCCGTAAAGCAGACACCGCTTGCTTCAACGGGCTTTTGGGGCGGTAAGTCAAACAGGCTGCCGTTGTCTGACGGTGTGATGAATCTGACGGACGGTACGAGGGTGCGCATCAAGGGCGGGCATCCCGACTTCGCCGGAGACTCCATAGAAGGGGAGATTGCGGTCGGCGGGATCACGGTGAAATACGAGGCGCGGGGCATGTTTGCCGCCCGTGCGGAAAGCGGCATCCTGTCTGGCATCGCTGGAGGGGAGATTTTCCGGATAGAGGCGCCGGGAATGTCGCTTTCGCTTTCAAAGCCCGCTGATATCGCGTTGGTGAAACTGTCTGACGGCTGGCATGGAGTGTGGCAGACGGGAGATATGTCAGCACCTGTTCCTGAAGAGCTGCTGAAACTCACTTCAAAATGGGTGAAGCTGCGCGGATTGCCCGAACAGGCGAAAACGGAATAGTGTCCGCAAAGAAGCCGAACAAACTGCGGTTTGAGGACAAGCCGCCCTGTCACGGACGGCAAACGCCCCATGACGAATTCAAAACGCCCCATGTCCGGAAGGCATGGGCCGCATGACCAAAACAAAACGCCCCATGACAGTTTTCCCCTCCGTCACGGGGCGCAATCAAATCAGGGAAGCAACCGAAAGGAACATCTGGGGTTGGACCTTTGGAAATGTGTAATTTTTAGACGATTAGTTTGCTTTTGTTGTTTATCTGCTAAAAATGAAATTTTGTGAAGATTCGCTTGAAATAATTGGTGAAATAATTGGGGTGGGACCCTGAAAAGAGTGGTAATTTCGCTTGTGAATTGGGTTGTTTTATGAAATAGCGTTATTTGGGAGGTTAATAAGATTTCATCCGCTCCGTAATCTTGAGAATCAGTCCAAACCGTATTCTCATTCATTCGCAGCCTCATTTCAAGGAGATGAGATAAGTTAAAAAGAGTGGGTGGATATTTGATTAATTGGATGATTTCTGTTGATTCTTGAAGGGACAGACCCTCCGAAAGGCAACGCGCAAGCTGCGCGTTGTACGGGTGAGATTGCGGTAAAAGGATTTCGTGGTGACCTTGAAAGTGTTCGCTGCCCGATTAGTCGTTGCACGGGTAACGAGGACGTTGCCCCTCACTATGCGAAACAGGAGAACGCTGTGCAGATTCCTCTGCAGAATGCGGTGGTATGGGGTGGCGGAGTTTAGTATGATGCCGAGCATGAAAAATGGGTTGAACCCAACCTTGTGGCGTACAGCGAGGGCGTTGGCAAATGCCGACCGATTGGCAGAAAATTCTAGTCTAGCCCAGTGCATGTTTTTATACAAAATGATGTATAATTGATTTTGTTCTCGTCGCGCCGGACTGTGGTACAGGCTCAAAACATCAAAACATCAAAACATCAAACCGTAATCGGTTAGTCGAATGTGCGGGCTAAAGCCGCCCATCCGACTAAGATGTTTGG
>JAZOAC010000142.1:0-24897 GCA_045595285.1 Kiritimatiellia bacterium
AAATCCGGAAACTGGGAGGATCATCGGATTTCAAAAGTTCGCATGGGTAAACGAACCCGATCAGGTGCATTTGCTTCCGCACTCTGCCGAAAAGAAGAGGGTTGGGTTCCAAGTCGGCAAATACAAGGACAATAGGTTTACCTGACGATTTCGTACGTCAAGCATCCGCCGAAGGGCTGGCGGACGGACGCCGTGAAGGAGACGCGTCCGTCCTCGATCCGCGCCGGAACTTCGCATTCGCGTCTGCCGTCGGTGCCGAGCGCATAGACCTTGCACGACCGGGCGTTCTCAATCGCCAGCGACACTTCGGCCTCTCCGGCACGCGCCAGCAGCCTGCCGTTCCCCCACGAGAGAACGCCCGTGCGAAGATTGTTGTCCTTCATCACCTTGCCGCCCCACTCGAAGCCATTGCCGTGGAGATCGGTCAGATGCCACACGAGAATCCGCGACGCGTGGCCGAGGTCTTCGCCGGCAAGCGCCGCCGCGGCGACGAGCGCGCTGTGTCCGCGCACCTCCGCGCGGAGCGCTCCCGCCGCGAACGATTCGCCCGCATCGACGAAACCGCCCGCAGTGCGTCTGCCGGAGACGACGATGCTCCCCTTCTCTTCGTCCACGGCCACCCCGCAAGGCGGCGGGACGTCCGCCGGCTTCTCAGGCGGATACGCCATCACGCGCTTGACGCCATCCGGCACCGGCCAGCCTTCGAACGACACGCCGAGGCGGCTCTTCCATTCGAATCCGCAGCCGGTCCATCCGGGACGCGAATCGAGCGAAAGCGTCGCGCCGGGTGCCAGGGCCGCATCGGGAATCACGTTCGCGTACGCCGCCGTCGGCGTCGGCTGGTCGCCGCGCAGAAAGAGCAGCGTCGGCAGCCTGTCCGTAGCCTGCAGCAAAGGGTCGAGCGTAAGGTCGAAACGCCCTGGTCTGACGTTGCATCCGTCAAAGAGTTTTTTCCTGGAGTGCGAAAGAGTGAACGTCCATATTCCCGTCCAATCCTGTATCGCCGCATATGCGCCCGTGACGAGGCCGGACATCGCGCGGTTGAAGTTCGGCCCGCCCATCTGGTATTCGCTGATGACAAGCGGCCGCCCCCAGATGCGGTTGAAGGCAATGCCCTGGTACATTTTGTCGCTGAGCGGATTGTGGTTGCGGAACAGCGATTTGAGCGGCAATCCGGTTTTCTTGCGGTGTTTATCCTTCGCCTCTCCTGCGTGTTCCGGGTAGAAGTGGAAGTCGGCATAGTCGCCGCCGTCCGCCCGGGCCTTGAGGATCGCCGGAATCACCGGCCCGCAGTTCTCCGTGGCGAGCAGCGCTTTCACGCCGAGTTCGTCGCGCAGGAATGCCGTCGCCTTCCGCGAAAAGCGCACGAGGCACCACGCCCAGAACGCGGCCTTCATGTCGTTTTCCGGCGACGGACTCCACCATCCGGGCCGCTTGGGAAGCTCACCGTATTTCGCCAGCGGCCAGGCGGACGGATCCGCCGCCCTCTGCTCCGCAAGCCAGACGTCCCACAGCGCCCGCAACGAAGGGAGTTCACGCAATTCCGGCCATTCGCTCCAGGACGGGCTGACCTCGTTTATCAGCACCAGAAGAGGCATGGCCGGCTCCTCGGCCAGGCACCTTCCGGTATAGGGATTGCGGCGGCGGAGAAAATCGCGGGCGAAGCGTTTCCAGTTCTCGAAGCCGGCGTCCGACGTCATCATGAGGACCTTTGCCGGTCTGCGGTGGTCTTCGCCGTCCCGGTCCACGCCAAGGTCGCGCCATGCAATGCGCCGCGACACATAGACGTCCGTCGTGATGTAGATGCCCTTGCGGACGCATGCGGCAACAAGGCGGTCCAGCGCATCGCGGTTCTCTTCGCTCTCCGCCCAGAGCGCGTCGTGGTGATGGAGGCGGACGGCATTGTACCCGAGGCGAACAATCCTGTCCGTCACCTGCTCGATTTCGTTCGACGGGAGGTAGTTCGCCGTTTGACAGAGATTCACGCCGTAGAACCGCGCCGCACGGCCGGGACATCCCTCGAATTCCGCGTGACCGTTGCGCGAGACGAGCCAGCCGTATTTCCCGGCGGGGGCGTCCTGCAGCCCCAGACCCGAAAAGTCAAGCGCGCTTCCCGGCCGGATGTCGCGCCGGTAATCCACATGAACCCAATCGGCGCCCTCCTCGATCTTCCCCTCGGGAGGGACCGGGGCGGCCATCGCCGCCGAGAAAGCCGCACATGCCGCACATGCGGCACCGGCGATGCGCAAGAAAGCAACGGGCGATTCCATTTTCTTCATTCCTATCCTTTTACCTGAAACTGACCGTGAAGCCGACAGGCTGCAGTCTAACCTCGCCGTTCGCATAGAAAAGGCGGCGATTCTCAAGCAGTCCTCCATTGAAGTAAACCTGCCAGGCAGCAAGATTGCCCACGTTCCCGCACGAGCCGACAGAGAGCAGCGCGCCCTTGAGCGCTTGGCGCGTGCCAGTCACATGGAGCGCGCCCGAGGACTCGGGATTGAGAACGGACACTGTTGCAATCCCCTTTTCCGGCGACACGGAAATCTTCGAGACGGATTGCGCCGCCGTCAGCGGAACCGTCGCGCCGTTCGCCAGATCGAGTTCGAGTCCGCTCGCCGCGTCGAACGTGTCGCAGGAAATCTGCGCACCGGCCGCCACGACCTTGGCGTCGTTCGCCAGTTTGAGCGTTCCTATGTGCAATGCCGAAGAGCCATTGTTGTAGGAGCAGACGAAATTCGTCGAGACCCAGCCGTCAGATGTCACATCCGTCACGGTGAAGCCCGTCACCTGATCCAGAAGCGTCAGGTTGTCCTTGGAATATCCGCCGAACACGCGCCAGTCGGTCGGGTCGCTATTGGATGAATACGCATAGCGCGGTGCCCAGCGATAGGAGTCCACGGGCCGACAGTCGGCGTACTCCACGATCACGCCCACCTTGGCCCGCTTGTCGTCACTGGAGCTGGAGGCGCGCAGATCGTAATATTGCGTCTCCATATCCCCGTCGAGCATATTTTCCGGCGAAACGACGGTCGAAGCGCCGGAAAGATCGTAGTGCAACGCCTTGTAAGGACGCGTAACGTCTTCGCCGCCGGCCATGAATGCAAACTCCTTCACTCTCGCTCTTGCTTGCGAGTCTAATTCGGCATACTTGATCCTGTCGATCTGAAAGCGGTAGAACAGATATCCCATGCGCTGGACGTCCTTCATCACAAGCGTCCCGCCCTGCATATCGAGACTTTCCATCGTCGAATCCATGCCGCCAAGCGTCAGCGCGGCGTTCCCTTTTTTGACGATAGCAATTTCCGGCTTGACGTGCGTGATAACGGAGTCTCGCCCGTCGTCCAGCACGCCGATGGTCAGCGTGGCGCTTGTGTCCGCCGAGTTGGTGACAGCGCCGCCCAGAGCCTTGACGGAATTCATGACGCAATCCGCGCCTGCGAGATCGAACACGGCTTCGCTCTCCACCACCATGTCCACAGGGCGCGAATAGGAACTGTGCGCAGTGCGGAAGATATTGTTGTTCGCGTTGATTTTCGTTGCATCGGTCGCCACTGAAAAGCCGCCCTCGCGAATGACGAAATCTCCTGTGAACAGGCAGCGAATGTTCGGGCGGGAGGCGGCCCAATACTTATCCGCATTGGCCAGCGGAAATATGGCGGCGCCGGTCTTCAGGAATCCACCGTCGCCTTTCAGATTGATAATATTGTCGGCAGAACCAAAGTTAGCGAATGCCGAAAAATCGCACTTGTCGATAAGTTCGATCGAAATCGGGCATCCGTTGGTGCCTTCAAGGTTCAGCGGCGATTTCTTCGCGGCATACGGCATGCGAATGAAACCGCCTGTGATGCCGTTGCTCGTTCTTTGCACGATTCTGCCGCCGTTGAACAGCACTTGTTTGGCAACCGGCAACTGGTCCTCGATGCGATATACGGATATTTCGGCCCCTTCGTCCAGACGGACTACCGCGTTGGTCGGGGGGTAGGATTCAACTATAGAGGATGGCTTGTTGGTGTAATTGTTGTCATCGTGACCGAAGCAGAATCGTCTGCAAGTAAGTGTGGCGTTGGTACCCACGACGAGAAGAGACTCGGTCATTGCAGTGACGCTGGCGTCTGGCGCGGAATCGTAGCCATAGCAGAAATTGAAGTATCCTGACTTTGTGGCGGTGAACTTCGCGCCCGTGCCGAGATAGACCTCCGCGCGTCCTGAACCGACGCCGATCTTCGTAGCGTTATCGTCTGTGCCAGTGACCGTCACTGTCGCGCCGTCGCCGACCACAAGTTTCGCCGTGCCGGAGATGTTGTCCGCGACCGTGAGGCTCGTGCATGTGAGCGTTACGCCAGGGGCCACGGTCAATTCTCCGTTCACGACGACGGCGTCGTAGGTGGAGTTCGCGTCGATCGTAACGGGATCGTCGCCCTGTGCGACGATCAAATCCGCCGCATTCACGCACGCGGCGAATGCGAGGACCGCCAGGACTGCGACGGCTTTCCACGTTCCGCGCAGAGGAACGCCGCTTCCCGTCTTGACGGAGGATGCATTTCTCTTGATCATGTCCTTGTTCCTTTCTTTGCTTTTGATAAATGGTTCCGTTTCAGTATTCGATGCGGTACAACTTGGTGTCGGGCGCGGCGAAGCGATCCGTGAACGACCGACAGTTTCGCGCGACTTCCATCCCCGAGAAGAGTTCCACCACGCGCACCGCCGTCCGCTTCAGCTTCAGGGATTTCACGCCGCCGGATTTCGTGTGGGCCGAGATGAACTTTCCGGAGCTCCACACCTTGAGATCGTCATCCTCGGTGAAGAAGTGGATGTCGGCCCTCATCCCGGCCTGATGCAGGTCCTCGGCCGTCCATTTCTCGTTTCCGCCGCAGAAACCGCGGCGCGTCGGTCCGTTTTGTGTCATTTCCGTTGCCATGATCTATTTCTCCTATAGCAATGGATGTAATGATACCACGAAGTCTCCATCGGCAAAAGTAGCCAAATGGCTACTCATATCGGCGGTTCTGTCATAATCATGTTATGGTATAATCAAAGCATGCTTTTTGCAATAGTCTTTTTCGCGGCCATGATGACGCTCGGCGAACTGTCCGAAGCGGTCGAAGCGAACAGATTCGGCGACCCTTCCGGATTCTGCGTCACTGGGACGGTGTCCTACGTTCTCCTGTACCACGGACGGCTCTGCCATCTTCTTCTGGAGGAGAGCGGCGTCGGCGTGGACATAACCGGCTCGTTCGAGTCTTGCGCGTCTCAGCCGAAGCCCGGAGACATCGTCAGGATCGACGGTCGCGTCGTGCGGAAGAATCAGGGCGGCATCCGGCCCGAATTCAGCAGTCTGGAAATCCTCGGCCATGGAGACGCGCCCCGGCCTCGAGACGGAAGCGCGTCCGAAATCATGAGCGGGCGATGCGACTTCCACCGTTCGTACCTGACGGGCGAATTGCGCGACATCGAACCGAGCGGTTCCGACCCGTGCTGGAACTATCTCTCCATAATCAGCGACGGCCGGCAGTACTACGCCCCGATCCCGGTGCGCGGCGCCTCGCTTGCGCAGCTCGAGTCTCTTGTCGGTTCTACAGTCCGCCTCGACGGTTTCCCGGATCCGCACAACTCTTCCTACCGTTTCTCTGACGAGCGGAGATTTGTCGTCGGCGGCATCGACAACATCACAGTCCTTTCGCCGCCGCAGGACGATCCGTTCGCCTATGCACCGCCCGTAGAGGCGCTCCGCCGCCTTCCGCCGGAAACGCTACCGCGGCTCGGCCGCCACAAAACCCGAGGACGGCTGATGACGATCTGGCAGTCGCGCAACGCCCTGCTCAAGATGCCGGACGGGCGTTACGCACTTGTCGCCTTCAACGGACCGCTCCCTTTCCGCCGCGGACAGACGGTCGAGGTGATCGGCTATCCGTCCACCGACGGCTTCATCCTCTCGCTCTCCCGCGCGATAGCCCGTCCCATAGACGGCGCGACCTTCAAGGAACCGTACGTCAAGACGCTCTCTGAGGCCGACATGGCAAACCGGATATCCGAGACGTTTCTCCTGAAAAGTTCGCTCCAGGGGCGGCGCATCCGGCTCTGCGGCCTGATCGCCGACTTTGGCGGATGGCATCGCGAACGAAAGATGTTTCCGCTCGCCATCGCAGGGCACATCCTTGACGTGGATTTGTCATCGACGCCGGAAGCGGCGGAGACGATCAGCCCGGGATGCCGCGTGCAGGTGACGGGAACTTGCGTGTTGAATACCGAAAACTGGTCGGTTCTCTCCACCGACACGCAGCTGAACGGAATCCGGCTCGTGGCGGACCGCCCGGACGACGTGGCCGTCCTCTCGCGTCCGCCCTGGTGGACGCCCGCGCGGTTCATCGTCGCGATCGTCATCCTCCTGCTCATGATTGCCGCCATTCTGGTCTGGAACCGGTCGCTCCGGCATCTTTCCGAAAAGCGCGGACGGGAACTCTTCCACGAACGCACCGCAAGTGCGCTGGCGGAGCTCAAGACCGCCGAGCGCACGCGGCTCGCCGCGGAAATCCACGACGCCGTCTCGCAGACGCTGACCGGCGCGGCGATGCAGCTCGACGCCGGCGAAGTCCAGACCGCGAAACGCATCCTCGCCTCGTGCCGGCGCGAACTGCGCGAATGCCTGTGGGGGCTCAGGAACCACGCCCTGGACGCGGAAAACTTCGCCGATGCCGTGCGCGAGACGCTCGCCCCGCATCTCGGCGAAGTCAACGTCTCCATCGACATGGACATCCCGTCGTCCAGGATGTCCGAAAGCATGCGCCATGCGGCTTTGAGCATCATTCGCGAGGCCGCGGTCAACGCGATACGGCACGGCAGGGCGAGGCACGTCGCCGTTTCCGGAGAGCTGGACGGGGACAGGATAGAATTCTCCGTCGTCGATGACGGCAGGGGTTTCGATCCCGCGCGCGCCAAAGGCACGAAAGGCGGGCACTTCGGACTTGTCGGAATGAACGAGCGCGCAAAGGCGTTCGACGGCTCGGTGGAGATTTCGAGTTCTCCGGGAAACGGAACGGAAGTGTCGGCCATTCTCCACGACGTCAGCAACGAGAAGGAGCAATCCGGATGAAATCTGGACACAAGACCACGAAGATACTTTTCGCGGACGACCATCAGATCGTCCGCGAAGGGCTGATACGCCTGATCGACCGGGAAGACGATCTTGAAATCGTCTCGGAGGCGGAAAACGGGAGAGAGGCCGTCCGCCTCGCCGCCGAACGCGCCCCCGACCTTGTCATCCTCGATCTGCGGATGCCGATGATGGACGGCGCGACGGCGGCCAAGGAGATTCTCGCAGGAAACCCGGACGCGAAAATCCTGCTGCTCACGTCGTTCGCGACGGCGGCCGAGGTCAAGCTCGCGCTGGAGTCCGGCGTTCTGGGCGCCGTCGTGAAAGACTCCCCGAGCGAGACGATCATCAAGGCGATACGCGCAACGCTGCGCGGCGAAAGGTTCGTTTCGCCGGAAATCGCCGCGATCATCACGGAGCAGAAGCTTGCTCCGCCGCTCTCCGAACGGCAGAAGGATATCCTCAGACTTGTCGCAAAGGGATTCAACAACGATGAAATCGCCAAGCTGATTGGCATTACGCGACATGGCGTAAAGGCGCATCTCTCCATCGCTTTCGAGCGTCTCGGCGCCTCATCCCGCGCCGAAGCCGTATCGATGGCGCTTACGACGGGGATCATATCTCCAGACGAGCGCGTCCAAAGTCCGTCGCCAACCGCATGTGCGACCTTCACCGGCTCTGACAGGATTGCACAGACCCTTTAAGCGTCGAAGAATATGCGGTCGCCCGCCTTGATGCGACGAGCCTTGGGGTAGTCAAAACGCCATTCCTGCTTCAAGAACCGAAGAGCCTCGTATTTCGCCATCGGAAGGTCGTGCAGAAGATAGTTTCCGCAATTGACCGCCGTCGCGCCGGGAACTTCCCCGCGATACGCCGCCATATGCCTGAACGCCGCCTTCATAAGCCTCTCGATCTCCTGCGGCATGATTTCGTGCGCCGTGTTTGTGATGAAGTAGAATCCCGTAAGGCAACCCATTGGGCCCCAGTACACCACATGATCCTTGAACTTCGAGTTGCGCAGATACGTCGCGACGATATGTTCGATCGTGTGCACCGCATTGGGATGGATCGCCGGCTCGGCGTTTGGCCGCTTCATGCGAACATCAAACGTCGTTATGTACGCCCCGTTTACGACATCCCTGCGGCTTACGAATATTCCGTAGCCGATGCGCGTGTGATCCACCTGAAATGAAGCTATAAGTCTATCCATCTCAACCTCCTGTTGCTAAATCTTTCATGCTACCATATTTCGATGAACCCGTCACAAGCGGCATCAGCCGCGCCTTTGACCGCAGACGCGGCGGCAAGGCGTTGCGCGTCGGCTCGCCGATGACGAATATCTCCTTGCCGGACATCGCCTTTGCGCCATACTGCCCGACAAAGGCGCAAACGGCACTGGAACTTGCGAAGAATACGGCATCAAATTCCGGAAGTGAAACACAATCCCTCGACACAGGAGTGTTGTCGTAGAGGACTACATCGTCCACTGCCGCTCCCATACGACGGATTGCCGCCGCCACGGACTTAGGCGCCTTTGCGCTCCTGAGGCGAAGCACCCTCATCCCATTGAGACGCGACTTTTCCTGTTCAAGCCGCGAGACAAGCCCATCCGCGGAAAAATCGCTCTCAGGCATGACGTCGCTCGACACTCCATATCTGCGCAGCTCCTCATCTGTACCGGCTCCGCAAGTCCATAATTCAGGCAGGCGGCGGCAATCCCCTTTCCACGCGGAAAAGAACATGCGCACCGCCACAGGACTCGTCAGCACAACGGCATCATAGCATCGCTCCAGCCCCTCAATTCGACGACCGGCATCCATGTTCAGCGAAAGCGATATCATCGGCCATTCAATTGGAGACAGGCCCTTGTCTTCAAGCAAGCACACTGCTCTCGGCATGACTGCATCTGAACACGTAACCAAAACCTTTCGGCGTTTGAACGGCGTTCCCGCAAAGCCGACAACGAGAAGCCCCGGAACCGTATCATTTCCAAGACGAGGCCTGCCGCACACACCGGTCTCGACACGCTCATAGGGGCCGCACGCATCCCACACCATCGCATACGGCGTGTCCGGCGAAAAACCGCGCAGCATTTTGCTCGCCATGCGCGTAGCCATAAAGAACACCTGCGGCGTTTTCGGCCCCGATGAACGCGGAGTGGACGCCATAAAGCCACTCGCCTCGCCGCGTTTCGTCAGCAGCAGTCCATTCGAAGTCGTTGCGGCGGTAAGAGCGCTCACTCCCGGTCGGACCACATACGGGATGTCAAGTGCATCCAGCGCATCAACCTCCTCGGAGAGGCGTCCAAAAAGCCCTGCATCACCGCCTTTGAGACGCACGACGCGCTTGCCCTTCCGGACCTCATCACAGATCATCTGCACAATCTCCGGCTGGGACTTCGTATGCGCACCGCAACGCTTGCCCACATCAACCCACTCGACGTCGCGCCCTTCACCGGAAACGCCCGAAAGTTCGTCCGCAAGCACGACATCCGCCTCTTCAAGGTCACGCATCGCACGGATGGTCAGCGTACCCGGATTTCCTATACCCGCACTGGTGAACCGCACAGCCTTCACGAATGCGCGCCTGACTGCGTTCATGCGGGTGTCGCCCTTCCTGTACACTACGGCAAGGCATCCCTGTCCTTCCGGCGGAGGAAGATCCTGTTCTGAGATCGGCACAACAGACAAACCTTCCTCTCCAAAGGGAAGGCGTCCACATTTCCATTCGGGGAAAAGCCTTTTCAGACCGGCCATGGCCATCAGAATCGCGTCATATCTACCTTCGCAAAGCTGCTGAAGGCGTGAGTCGATCGCTCCGCGTATCGGCAGGAGATTCGCCTTAGGGAAACGCGATTTCGCGTACGCGGTCCGGCGGGCGCTCGAAACGCCAACCTTCAGGGCTCGTTTCCTGCCATTTCCGGAGATGAACCGTTCGTCATCAGTTCTGACGACCCAGCAATCGCGCGGATCCTCCCTGCATGGAAGCCAGAACCAATCCAGGTCGTCTGCAACTGGTTCTGGAACATCCTTCGCGGAATGGATAGCAAAATCCATGCGGCCATCACGCACGGCGTCATCGATATCCCGCGTGAAGAAATCCGGCGCACTCTTCTCTATCGGAGTCGCAAGATCCCTGTCGCCAGGCGTTTCAAACGCAAGAAGCCTCGCCTTGAATCCTTTCACGGCCGATGCCATAAACGCAAGACCTCCCGTCGCCTGCGCGACGGAAAGTCTGCTGCCTCTTGCACCACATTTCATTGTCATTTTATTTGCCAAACCAACCTAACGGACTGACATGCCCTGGTCCAGAATTCATTGCTCTCCGGTTGAAATCCCAAGCCAAGGACAACAATGAATCCATCAATAAAAACTCGACGGATTATATCATTCGTCAGATGCTTATGCAAATGACGAATTCATCCTCCATAAGACGGCTGTGATCCATGCATTCAGAACCAACTGAACCATCAAGTGCCTCTACCCGCCTCTCACCGGGAAGCGATTTGCAGCAATCGGGGACAGAAGCGCCGTCACGTACAAGGCTCAGGCTCTGGGATGGGCCTTGGCGTATTCATCCTTCAGACGTTCAACGGAAACGTGTGTGTATATCTGCGTGGTTGCAAGAGAACTGTGCCCCAGCATTTCCTGTACGCTTCGGAGATCTGCCCCCGCATCCAAAAGATGCGTCGCAAACGAATGCCGCAGCTTATGCGGAGTGATATCTGCGGGAAGTCCAGCGGCGGCAAGCCACTTTTTCATTCTGCGTTGGGATTCACGCGACGTGAGGCGTTTGCCGCCACCGCCATGGAACACCGGCTGTTCCGGATCACCACCGCCGGGAATGAAAGCGTCTGTCGCATTCCGCAGTCTCCGCAGGGCATCAAGCGCTCGTGAACCGAGAATGCACAACCGCTGCTTCGCCCCCTTCCCGGTAACTATCACCGTACCGTTATTGAAATCTATCTCACGCCATGAAAGCGCCAGCATCTCGGCTATCCGGCATCCGGTGGAATACAGGGCCTCATAGAATGCCGCGTCCCGTATGCAGGCGAACATGTCGGCCATTCTGCCCTTGTCTGCCGACCTCTTCAGCGCCTCCAGTTCCTGAAGCGGCGAGGAGAGGAAACGGTTCGCCTCCTCCACCGACAACACCTTCGGAAGCGGCTTGGCCAGTTTGGGCCCTCGCAATGCAGAGAACGGATTTCCCGAAACCACGCCCTCACGTACAAGCCAATTGTAGAAAGTGCGGAGCGAGGCGAGTTTCCGCCTTGTCGTGGCGGCCTTAGCCCCATCCTTCGCAAAGCTCATCAGAAACGATCGGGCATCCTCCTGCGTCACCGACTCCCACGGAAACGGCAAAGGCGCGTCCTCCCCCCAGCGGAACATGGCGAACTGCGCCATGTCCTGCAGATATCCGTCCGCCGTATGCCGAGAGGAATTCCGCTCGGATAGCAGAAAGGACACGAAGCGTCCGGCCAGAAGGTCGGAATCGATTCCCGGATGGGCCGTCAGGAGCGTGACTTGCCTCCCTTGCGCTTCTTCTCCGGTGCGGAAGTCGGCAACCCCAGTTTTGCCGCGCGGGCGGCATAATCCTGTATCTGCTCACGGTAGGAAAACAGCATTTTCTTCATGGCCGACACCTGACGAGGCGTAAGAGTCTTCCTTCGAACGAACTGCCCAGAGAGCGAACCTGCAAATTCCCTGTCGTCAAAGGTGCGCTTGCCTCGCTTGACTGGATCACGCCACGTCTTGATCTCATCCATCATCGCGACGAGTCCCGGAAGCGTCGGATCGGCGACGGGCGTTTCAGCCGCGGCGGGAGCAAAGGCCGACAGACGCGACTTCAGCGACCGGGAGAGTTCATCATCTCCGGCATTCTCGCACACGCTGCGCACCAGCACAGCGAACTGCCTTTCGGAAAGCGTACGTCCCTGCATGAACTGCCTGTGAAGCGACGAGAGGAACTTGTTGCCCTCGATAAGCCCGGCAGATTCAAGCATGCGGAAGCTATCCCTCACAAGGTCTTCCGGCGGCGCGTCTTTGGCCTTTTCCACCAGTTCGGCCCAGCCTATCGAAGAGAGTCTTGCGTCCGCATCCGGAATCTGATCGCGATATGACACTGCCATGGCGGCAAGCACACGCAACTGACGCTCTGACAGCTTTTCGGGCTCGTTCACCATTTGTTCACGCACAGACTCGACAAACGCACGATCATCGAAAGTGCGCTTGCCTTGGGTCTTCGGTTCGCGCCATTCATTGACATCGTCCAGGACCGCAAAAATATCGCGGAATCGTCCGGGATCCGGCGGAGGCTCTTTTGCGGCCTGCAGCCACGACTGGAACTTCGAATAGAAATCGGAAAGCATCTTCTCGCCTGTGACGCCGCCCTCCTCGACCTTGTCGAGTTCACCCTCCATCTGCGCGGTGTAGCCGACATCAAACAGTGCGGGCATGCGCAACACCAGCCAGTCGTTCACGTCCTCACCGCGTTTGGTGGGAACGAGCTGACGAGACTCGCGCGTTGCGTACTGACGGTTCACAAGCACTTCGATGGTTTGAGCGTACGTACTCGGACGGCCCACACCGTTCTCTTCGAGCGCCTTGACCAGTGCGGCCTCCGAGAACCGCGCTGGCGGCTTGGTCTCCTTGCGGTCCGAAAGCCAGCGAAGGACCTCTGGCCTGTCGCCGACGGCGAGCGGCGGCAGAACGCCGGCTTCGTCCGATTCGTCATCTGCATCCTGCCTGCGCTTCTGGGCTGCGCTTGGCATCGCCTTGAGAAAGCCTTCAAACACAACAGCCGTTGTCGAGGCCGTGAACGCGTACGAATGCGCAATGCCAGGCTTCTCCGGCTCAAAGGATATGGTACGCAGCGAAAATTTCGCGTCCGCCATCTGCGATGCGACAAAGCGACGCCAAATAAGGTCGTAAAGCTTCGCCGAATACGAATCGAGCCCCGAGATTACGTCTGGCTTTTTGAGAACATCCGTCGGACGGATGGCTTCATGCGCCTCTTGCGCCCCGGACTTCGACCTGTAGATATTGGGCGTTTCGGGCAAATAGCCTGAACCGTATTCCGACTCGATAAAGGACTTTGCGGCATCGCGCGCAGACTTCGCAATGTTCACGGAGTCCGTTCTCATGTAGGTTATGAGACCCGCCTCGTAGAGTTTCTGCGCAAGCCCCATCGTCCGGTGGGGAGAGAATCCGCATACGGAACTCGCCGCCTGCTGAAGCGTGGATGTGGTGAACGGCGGATACGGATGGCGGCTCTTCGGCTGATCCTTCACCGACGACACGCGCAATCCCGCCCCTTCCAGATCAGAAACGACCGACGCCGCCATCGTCTCATCGCATATCTCGGGCTTCCTGCCGTCTATGCGCGCAAGCTTCGCGGTGAACAGAACGGCGTCCTTCTTCGCCTCGACTCCGAGCATCCAGTAGGGCACCGGCACAAACCCGCGGATTTCGCGCTCGCGCTCGACCAGCAGGCGCAGCGCGACGGATTGCACACGGCCTGCAGACAGGAAGCGTCCGTAGGAAAGGTACTTCCACAGCATGGGAGACACCTGGAAGCCCACGAGACGGTCAAGAATGCGACGTGCCTGCTGCGCATCCACGCGCGCCGCATTTATCTGTCCGGGATTCGCTATCGCCTCCTGAACGGCGGCTTTTGTGATCTCATTGTATGTGACACGCGAAACGGGCTTGCCGCTCGTCTCTTTCGCAAGCACTTCGCTCAGGTGCCAAGCTATCGCCTCCCCCTCGCGGTCAGGATCGGGCGCAAGATATATCTCGTCTGCGGCCTTTGCGGCCGCCCTCAACTCGGACACGACCTTTTTCTTCTCCGGGCTGATCTCGTACGACGGAGTGAATGTCCACTCACCCACGGCTCCCTTCACAGGCGCAATCTTTATCGCCAATCCACCCTTTTTCGGCAGATCCCTGATATGTCCCACCGACGACTTCACGGTAAATTCACCGCCAAGATACTTTCCGATCGTCTTCGCTTTCGCCGGAGATTCCACTATCAAAAGCTTTTTCATTTCACTACCATCCCTCAGACAGGACGGAATCCTTTCCTTAATTGGGCGGCATGGTATCACAAACCGGCATTCTGCGTCAATCCCCTGCAGGGACAGGAGAGCACGACCCAAACCAGAACCCGCACGGGGAGCCTTCAAAAGCCCCCGCGTTCCATGTCACGCTTCTGCGCCTTCTTCTTGAGCGCGTCGCGCTTGTCGTGCAGCGCCTTGCCGCGGCACACCCCCAGCTCCAGCTTTATGCGACCATGCCTGAGATAGAGCTTGAGTGGTATTATTGTAAGCCCCTTCGCCTCGGTCTTCATGCGAAGCTGCTCCATCTCCTTCCTGTGGACGAGCAGCTTGCGCTTGCGTCTTGGATCATGGTTGAACCGGTTCCCAAACTCATACACGGGAATGTTCATCCCGCAGACGTACAGTTCATCGCCAAGAACAGCGCCATACGCCCCGGCCAGGGAAGCCTCGCCATGACGCACAACCTTGACCTCTGTACCAGTCAACTGAATACCGCACTCGATCCTGTCGAGTACGGTATAGTCGTGCCAAGCCTTCCGGTTTACGGCAAAATCGCCGGGCGGTGTGTGCCTCTTCTCCGCCACGCCTTATTCATCGTCACCGTACATGGTACGGAAAGAGGAATGTCTCGCCCACTTCGTCTTCGCATCCTCGGCGCGAGCGATCGCGTCGAAGTCGATTTCGGAGATGAGCTTGCCTTCCGCGACTTCACGAAGCGCGGTATCGACCTTGTCCTCATCAGACGAAAGAGGACGCACCAACGGCTTCTCGCCGTTGATGAGCTGCTTCTCGCGCTTCGAGATGAGATTCACGAGAACTGGCACCGAAGGCACGCGTTCATGGGCTTTCTTCAAGAGTTCGACATTCATTTTTACTACTCCACTTCCGAAAAAGAAGCACGAATTGTATCAAATGCGGCGTTTTCCGTCAAGGAACACCGCCTTCACCTTGAAGGATTTCGCATCCAGCACCGCAAGGTCGGCGATATAGCCCTTCTCCACCTTGCCAAGCGTGTCGCCAAGCCCAAGCTCAATCGCCTGGTTCCAGGAGGTGACGCGGATGAGATCCTTGAGCTCAAGCCCGGAGACATCACGGAGATTCTTGAGACCCTGATTCATCCAAAGCGTGGAACCTGCGAGATTGCCGCCATCAACAAGACGAGCCTCACCGCCCTTGAGCTGAACTTTGAGCCCACCCATATCGAACGCATATCCGTCCTTGCAGTGCGAGCAGCGCAGGGAGTCCGTTATCATCTGAACATGCGCAAGATTGCGGCGCGTCAACACGAGACGGAGCATGTCATCGCAAAGATGAATGCGGTCGCAGATGATTTCGGTGTTGAGGTCCTCGATCAAGAATCCTGCGCCGACCATGCCGATCTCGCGATGGTGGAGTGGCGTCATCTGGTTGCAGAAGTGCGTCATGTGGCGCAGCCCCTTCCTGTACGCAGGCATGAACTCGGCAAGCTTTGCGCCAGTATGGCCGCAGCTGGGAACGATTCCTCGCTTGATGCACGCGGCGGCGAATGCCGCGCCGCCAGGCTGCTCCGGGGCATAGGAGACCATCTTGACCGGAGATATCCTGTCGATGGCAAGCACCTCCTTCATGTCCGGCCTGCGAACGAACTTCGGATTCTGCGCACCGCAGCACTTGACGTTGATGAACGGACCTTCCAGATGAATGCCTGCAACCTTGGAGAACTTCGTCGTCTTGCGGTATTCGGCGACAGCCTTTGCAGCGGCGACGAGATTGTCGCTGCCGACGGTAAGCGTCGTCGGAAGGAATGAGGTGCATCCCTCGGCAAGCTTCGCCTCAGCGATCTTCTCGATGGCCTCGGACGTCGCATCGCACACATCATATCCGCACGCACCGTGAAGGTGCACGTCTATGAATCCGGGAACCACGTATGCACCCTTGGCGTCGAACACCCAATCGTTCTTCCCGGGCTTTGCCGTGTTCGACACCTTCGAAATCCTGCCGTCCTTCACCTCGACTGCTGCGCAGGGCATATCAATCCCGGGACTGATGACATGGGCGTTCACAATGACTGTCTTCATCTCTTTCTCCTTGAACTGTGTTATGAATGGCGATTCTTCAGCCCGCGCTCTTTATGATTCCGGTGCAGGCCTTTAGCACGCCGGCAACGTTTGCCAGATCGGACGGGATTATCATCGTATTGTTCTGCTTTGCAAGATTCCCGAACTGCGTGAGATACTGCTGGGCGAGCTGCATGTTGACAGAGTTGAGCCCCCCCGGCTCATTAAGGGCGGCGGCGACCTTTCGGATGCCTTCAGCCTGGGCGTCCGCCACAAGAGTGATCTCCTTCGCCCGGCCCTCCGCCTCGTTGATGCGCCTTTCGCGCTCGCCTTCCGAGAGGGCGATAGCCTGCTGGCGCTCGCCTTCGGCGCGGTTGATCTTCGACTGGCGCTCGCCCTCGGACTCCGCGATCATGGCCCTCTTCTCGCGTTCGGCGCGCATCTGCTTCTCCATTGCGTCGCGGATGCTCTGCGGCGGAGTGATGTTCTTGATCTCGTAGCGGGTGACCTTGATGCCCCACGGATCGCTGGCCTTGTCGACGGCGGAGACGATCGCCCCGTTGATGGCGGTACGCTCCTCGAACGAGCGGTCGAGATCGAGTTTGCCCATCTCGCTGCGCATCGTGGTCTGCGCAAGCTGAGTCGTGGCGAAGAGATAGTTGCCGATGCCGTAGGACGCCTTGACTGGATCCATGACCTGCAGATACAGGATACCGTCGACGGAGACCGCAATGTTGTCCTTTGTGATGCACTCCTGCGGAGGCACGTCTATCGCCATCTCCTTGAGCGTGTGACGATATGCTATCCTGTCGAAGAACGGGAGAAGAATGTGGAAACCGGCCTCGAGCGTCGTGCGGTACTTTCCGAGTCTCTCGACTATATACGCAGTCTTCTGCGGCACCACAACAGCAGTCTTGACTATCGCGACAAGTACCACGACCGCAACAATGGCGAAAAATATCAAACCTCCACTAACCATCATAGCTACACTCCTTGAAAAAATGGGTGGCGACAAGAACTGAAACTCTGGGATGGAGAGGCTCCGCCACCCGAACGACGAAGAACAGAAAGAGCCTCTCCATCTCCATTCGGAGCGTCAGACTCCAGAATAGCAGACGAATCCGCCGTCGACAGGAAGCGTAACGCCGGTGACGAAGGACGCATCGTCGGAAAGGAGAAAGCGAGCCGCACCATGGAGGTCGCTAGGCTGGCCGAACTTGCGCATGGGCGTCTTGGCGAGCACCTTGTTGCCGCGGGCGGTAGGGGTCTTTCCGTCCTTCTCCATCATGAGGAAGCGGTTCTGGTCGGTGATAAAGAAGCCGGGGGCGATGGCGTTCACACGGATCCCCATCGGCGCGAGGTGCGTAGCGAGGAACGATGTGAAGTTCATGATGCCCGCCTTGGCAGCACCGTAGGCCGCAACCTTGGTGAGAGGCTGATATGCCGCCATCGAACAGAAGTTGAGAACCGCGCCGCCCTTCTTGAGCATCTCCTTGCAGAACACCTGACAGGGAAGGATAGTGCCGACGAGGTTGAGCTTGTTCACGAACTCGAATCCTTCCGGCGTGAGACCGAAGAACGTGTCCTCAAGTTTCGTCTCCTTCGTCATCTGCTCGGCTGGGGTGGTGCCCTTCGGATGGTTTCCGCCGGCCCCGTTGATGAGAACGTCGATGCGCTTCCACTTCTTGAGGACCGCCTTGCACGCAGCCTCAAGCGAAGCCTTGTCGAGAACGTTCGCTTCGATCGCGAGCGTCTGTTTAAGACCCTTCTTGGCAAGCTTGGCGCAGAACGCCTTCGCGACGTCGCCGCGCAAATCGAGAACCGCAACCTTTGCACCGTGGCGAAGCAGGTCCTCCGTCATGCTGGAGCAGAGAACGCCGGCAGCGCCCGTGCAGACGATGACCTTTCCTTCGACGCCCTTATCCTTGACAACCTTCATCTTGCTTTCCTTTCGTTTTGTTTCTGATGATAAGATGTTCGCTTGCGCTGCCATACGACAGCCCTTCACTATCGAATGACCGCAATTATACCACATTATCCCCGGCAAGGATGAGACCGGCACAAATTCAGGCGGCTTCAATCCCGACAGTCAGACACAGAACGAGATTTACCGTGTTGAACAGAAAATGACACAGCATGGGAGAGAATACCGTCCCAGACCTCCAATAAAGCCACGCAAAGGCGACGCCAAGAAACCACAACGGCAGGAATGTTGCGGCATGAAGATGAACGACCGCGAAAACGGCGCCCGAGAGCATTGCAGACACAATCGGGAATCGCGATTTCCCATAACCGGCACCATCATCTTCCGAAACGACGATACGCTTCCCGCACCAGGCGCACAGCCTGTACAGTCCCATGCGGAAAACCAGCTCCTCCAAAACCGGTGCGACAACTACAGCGATTGCGGCATACTTGGCTTTGACGGCCCAGGCAATGTTGGGATCGGTGAAAAGCCTGACAAGATCCTGCGGCGGCGGCTCAAACCCGAGAAGCAACGCCACCTGCTCGGAAAATAAGGCGAGCCCCATTGCCGCCAATGTGATCGGCATGAACCATTTCAACGCAAGCAACATCTCCCGGTCCCTCGCTTTACGACATTGCGTGTTCGCGTGCAACAACAGATGCCACAGCTTCGTCTATCTGCTCCGGCACCAGAATCGGCAACGCATGCTCGCCTCCGTCAATCATCGTCAACGAGGCATTCGGAAACATTTTCTTCAGCCATATGGCGTTGGAACTGCGCACGACTCCATCCTGTTCGCACTGGAAAACATGGACGGGGAAATCGCATCCTTTGCCAAACACACGCTCCACATCAGGTCTTACATCCGTCTCAAGAAGGAATTTCAGACCTCTTTCGAGATTATCAGGGGCATCTTCCTTGTATGGATTCGGCCTACCGTCCGGAATTCCGAAAAATCCTTGTCCATGCGTGAGCTCAAGACCCTTCCTCAACGCCTCAAGACGCCGTGGAGTCATTCCCTTCCATCCCGACTCGCGATCCTCCATCATCCTGGGCGTCGTAGCGACAAGAACAAGCCCAGCCACCTGATCCGGCCAGCGACAGGCGAGACTGAGAGCCGAACTGCCGCCCATCGACCAACCGACCACCAAAAAGCGTCCGCCTTTCGCAAACTCCAACTCCGGCTTGCCGTCGAGCTGATCGACATAGGAATACAGTCTCGGCGGCAATCCGTCCGGAGCCGCACGTTTCATGAAGCCGCACATATCCCAGGCCTGCGGACTCGCCGCCCAGCCATTCAGCACCATTATGCCTGTCGATTCACCTTTCATATAGACCTGTCCGGCTTCCCCGCAGAATAGTCCGCTCACTTCCTCCGCAGTGCGCAGGCAAAGGCTCCGTCCCGCCCCGACTCGAACGGCACAGACTCCCTGCGACCGACCTCTTCGAAATCAGGATGCGCGGCAAGGAACGTGGCTATCTGGACTTCGTTCTCCTCCGGCTCGTTGGAGCATGTCGAATACACCAGCAATCCGCCCGGAGCGACATGCGCCGAAGCCATCGCAAAGATCTCGGACTGAAGCTTGACCAGCTCCGCAAGATGCTCCCTGGTCCAGTTCCATCTTGCGTCCGGACGTCGCCGCAGGACCCCCGTGTTGCTGCATGGGACATCCGCAAGCACACGGTCGAACAGAGTCCCCTCTTCAACCTTTGCGACAGTCTCGACCCAACCCTGTCCGACACGCCTGAGATTCTCCGAAAGCACGCGGCGGCGCGCCGGATTGACCTCCTGCGCAACCAGACGAGACCCGTTCGCAGGACCGCCAAGACGCCATGCGCACTGAATCGTCTTGCCGCCGGGAGCGGAGCAGCAGTCCAGCACTTTCATGCCGGGCCTTACGTCAAGCAGCTCTATCGCCCCGGCCGTGGCGGGATCCTGAACGATGAACGCCCCCTCCGAAAAACCCTCCACTTCCGAAACCTTCTTTCCGTGCGGCAGCCTCACAAACGGCTCTGGAGCGCCAGGACGGTATGCAAGCCACGTCTCGGACGGGTTGTTGTGCCACTTGCAGAGCTTTTCGGCACCATCCTCCCCGTACCGCTCCACCCAGCGGTTCACAAGACCGTTCGGAAAACTCTCGCGTTCCGCAAGAGGCGCGGTCCCGAGATATTCCTCGAACTCTTCGCGGCGGCGGATGAGATTGCGCAGCACGCCGTTCACGACCTTTGCGATGCTCTTGTTCGGACAGCTCTTCGCGGCGGCCACGGTTTCATTCACCGCGGCGAAATCCGGAACGTCAGGCATGTAGAGGATCTGGGCCCCGCCAACAAGGAGCAGGGCCTCCATCTCGCCCTTTGGCCATTTAGGCACAAGTTTGCCCAGGACCGACCGGAGCGCACGGAACCTGCGCACCGTTGTATAGACAAGGTCCTGCACAAACGCCCGGTCCGACCCCTCCGGCAGCATATCCGAGACATGGCCGTGGGTCGCTATCCAACGGGCTACTACAAATGCGGCGGCTCGACGTGTGTTCATTCCGCAGCGATGCACTCGATCTCGACTAGAACGTCCTTCGGGAGACGGGCGACCTCAACGCAGCTGCGCGCAGGCTTCGTATCGCCGAACATCTCGGCGTAAACCTTGTTGAGCGCCGCGAAATCGTTCATGTCCTTGATGAACACCGTGGTCTTGACAACCTTGGAAAGGGCCGAACCCGCCTTCTCGAGCACGTTCCTGAGATTTGAGATGGCCTGAGCCGTCTGGTCCTCGATCGTCACCGCCTCAATCGCGCCGGTGGCGGGATTGATCGGGATCTGCCCCGAACAGTAGATCATGCCGTTTGCGCGAATGGCCTGGCTGTACGGGCCGAGTGCGGCCGGCGCCTTGTCTGTTGAAATCACTTCCATTTATGTATCTCCTCCTGTAAATGTCCGGCGTGACTTGAATCACGCATTGAAGTACGCCTTGTATGCGCGGTACGTCCAGTAGCAGTCTTCCTTGGAGGCAAGCTCCCATGGGGCGTGCATGTTGAGAAGCGGCGTGCCGAAATCAATGACGTCCATACCGAACCGGGCCATGTACTGCGAAATCGTTCCGCCTCCGCCCTTTTCCATCTTGCCGAGTTCGGCCATCTGCCACGTCACCTTGTCGTCGTCAAGGAACCTGCGCACGACAGCCACGAACTCAGCGCGTGCGTCGGAAGCGCCGCCTTTCGAAGTGCCTCCGGTGTACTTGGAAAGCGCAGGGCCGCCCTTGAGCTTCGCCTCGTTGCCGGTGGAGTCCACATCCTTGAAATGCGGATCGGACGCGGCCGTGACGTCGGCGGAGAGCATCGTGGACCTCTCGAGGCAGCGGCGGACGTCGATATCCATCTTCGAACCCTGGCGCACAAGAAGCTCCGCGACGGTGTTCTCGAAGAAACTCGACTGCATGCCCGTCGCTCCCATCGAGCCGATCTCCTCCTTGTCGCACATGACGATGGACGCCGTGACCTCAGGAACCCCCTTGAGCTTCAGGAGTGCAGCGAGCCCCGCATACGCGCACACGCGGTCGTCATGGCCGTACGCGGCGATGAGGGAACGGTCAAAGCCGACCTCGCGCGGCATTCCGGCGGGAACGACCTCAAGTTCTGCGGAGAGGAAGTCCGCCTCGTCGACGCCATACTGCTTCTTGAGTATCTTGAGAAGATCATCCTTCTTGCCGAGAGACGCGATGACGTCAAGATCCTCGGCAGGATAGAACTCCTTGAGCTTCTTCTGCTCGAGATCGTGGGCAAGATGCGGAAGAAGATCGGAAATCATGAAAACCGGATCGCCTGGCCTGTCGCCGACAGCCACATCGACCTTCACGCCGTTCTTCTTCACGATCGTGCCGTATATCGCGAGCGGGAGCACCAGCCACTGGAACTTCTTGATGCCGCCATAGATATGCGTGTCGAAATAGACCACGCCATCCTTCTCGTAGAGCGGTTTCGGCTTGAGGTCGAGACGGGGTGCGTCCGTATGCCCGCCCACGACGCGGATGCCGTCGGCAATCGGCTTTTTGCCGACTATCGCAGCCATAACGGTCTTGCCGTGGTAGCCTCGGTAGACCCTGTCGCCCGGCTTCAGGACTTTGAACTTGGCGATGTCCTTGAACCCTGCATCCTCAAGCATCCTTACCGCCTGCGAATACGCGCGGCGCTCCGTCTTGGCGAAGGAAAGATAGTCCATGTACTCCCTGGAGTACGCTTCGCACTCTGCAATCAGCTTCTTTTCCATGTCACTTCACCGGCTCGAGTTTTTCCTTGCCGCCCATGTACGGGCGGAGAACCTCAGGGATCGTAACGGATCCGTCCTCGTTCAGGTTCTGTTCGAGAAGCGCGACCACGAGACGCGGCAGCGCAACGCCGGAGCCGTTGAGCGTGTGGACGAGCTTCGTCTTGCCGTCGGCATCCTTGAAGCGGCAGTTGAGGCGGCGCGCCTGATAGTCGGTGAAGCAGGAGCAGGAGGAGACCTCAAGCCACTGCTGTTCACCCGGAGCCCAAAGCTCGAGGTCGTAGCACTTCGCCGCCGAGAAGCCCATGTCCCCGGAGCAGAGCTGGAGCACACGGTAGTGCAGACCGAGCCCGTTCAGCACGTCCTCTGCCTCCTTCACCAGAATCTCGAGCTGCTGGAACGAGGTCTCGGGATGGACGAAATTCACCATCTCGACCTTGTCGAACTGATGGACGCGGAGGAGTCCGCGCGTCATCTTGCCGGCGCTGCCCGCCTCGCGGCGGAAGCAGGGCGTGTAGGCCGTGAGCTTGACGGGAGTGTCGGGCGTGATCTTAGGAAGCTTCACACCGTCGAAAATGTCATCGCGATAGTAGTTCGTGACGGGCACCTCAGCCGTGGGGATGAGCCAGAAATCGTCGATCTGACAGTGGTAGAGATCCTCCGCGAACTTCGGAAGCTGACCGGTACCGGTCATGGACGTGGAGTTCACCACGAACGGCGGAAGCATCTCGGTGTAGCCCTGCTCGTTGCAGTGGAGATCGAGCATGTACTGGATCAGCGCGCGCTGAAGCTTTGCGCCCTGACCGAGAAGAATCGGGAATCCGGTGCCGGTGAGCTTCACGCCGCGCGGAAAATCGAAGATGCCGAGCCTGTCGCCGATCGTCATGTGGTCGGGAATCGCGTAGGCGGGATCCTTCCATTCCCCGACGGTGCGCACGACGACGTTGGACTCGGAATCCATGCCGGTAGGAATCTCGGGCGCGGGGAGATTGGGAATCGAAAGAAGCGTATCGCGAAGGTCCGTCTCGACTACTGCGAGCTCGCGGTCGATCTCGGCGATGCGGTCGCCGATCTTGCGCATCTCCTCCTTCGCCGCGGCGATGTCGCCGCCCTGCTTGGCGATCATGCCGATTTCCTTGGAGGCGGAATTGCGCTTCGCCTTCAGCGTCTCGGTCTCCGAAATGAGGGAACGGCGCTTCTCATCCAGATCTTTTGCCTTCTGGACATTTTCCTTCTCGATGCCACGACGGGCGAGCTGCTCGACGGTCGCATCGAACTCTTCACGGATCTTCTTGATATCTATCATGATTCTGCTCCTTAATGGCGCATATTATACCACACGAACCGATTACAGCTTGAAAACGGTCAACGACTGACAAGACTAGTGACACATTCCACCGCATGCATTGCGGTGTCATGGTATAATGTCCCCGTTTTACATACATAATGGCTATTGGGGTGCTGAAGGTCTAAGGTCTTCGGCTGAGATAACACCCGTGGACCTGAACAGGGTAATGCCTGCGGAGGAAAAATGAAAAAATCGATTGTAGCACTTATCTGCGAACAGTTCCGCGGATGGCGCGCGACAGAGGTTACGTGGCTCGCATTCAGCGTGTCATCCATCCTTGCCCTTTCGATTCACTGGGGAGATTCGGCGATAGGGATGACCTCCGCCGTCACCGGCATGATGTACACGATCCTTGCGGGCAAGGGAAAGCTTGCGTGCTTCGTCTTCGGCATGGTCAACACGCCACTGTATGCATACATCGCATTGAAGGCAGGATACTACGGAGACTTCTCCCTGAACTTGTACTACCTTGCAATGATGGTTCCTGGAATTGTCGCGTGGAGACGAAATCAGTCTTCCGATTCTGACGCAGGCATAATCCGGACAAGACTGACCTCAAAGAGGCGGCTTCAGCTTGCCGCAATGTGTTTGACGGGCATACTCTTGCTGTGGCCTGCATTGCATCTTCTGGGCGGCAACCGCCCTTTCTGCGATTCGGTGACCAATGTGCTTTCTATCGCGGCCATGTTCCTCACAGTGCGCCGCGCGATAGAGGAATGGATACTCTGGATAATCGTTGATGCGGTTGAGGTGTTCATGTGGTGGCGGGCCTGGAACACAGGCGAAGGTGCGATATCCGTTCTGCTTATGTGGCTCCTTTTTCTCGCAAACGGCATATATCTTCTCTCCCTATGGATGCGCATAGAGTCTCAGCAGGGCAACCGAAGGAAAAACGGCGACTTCAAATGAAGCCGCCGTCAATGCACACCATCGTCAACATCAACTGAACCGAAATTCCGTTACGGATTCGAGCAACTCCCCGGGGCGCAGTATCGTATCTGGGAACTGCGGCTTGTTCGGAGAGTCGGGAATGGCACCGGTTTCGAGGGCGATTCCGCAGCGGGGAGAGAACCTGTCTCCGCCTTTCGCGGGATACCCTTCGGGAATCCAGTTGCCGGTGTATATCTGAATCGCCGGCTCTGT
>JAZOAC010000143.1:0-4799 GCA_045595285.1 Kiritimatiellia bacterium
CAAGGATGGACCATGGGATGAATTCAATTTCGCATGGCCGTTAATGCAGGCAGATGTAAAACACGGAGATCATTGGCTTTTCCCGATTTGGCTGAAAAGCGGAAATGTATTTGTTTCCCCTGTATATGCGCAAGGATGTGACGTAAGTAATTCGTGGTGGGCTGTGCCGTTTGCATTGTCGGGAGGAAAAGAGCGTTGGGAAGACTCCGCTTGTTATCGGTCGAGCAGGTTCCTGTTGCGCTTGGGTGGCAGTTCTGAATGTCAGAAGAAGAAAGTGAATGAAGGACATTGGTGGGTGTTTCCGTTTGTTGACCATAAATGGAGTAACAGGCAGGTAAACAAGAAATATGAATGCCGCGAAGAAACATCCCTGCCCGCTCTTTTTACCGGATGGACAATGAGAAATGGGGATTTGTCCAGCCTGTCTTCGTTTCCTCTTTTCTCATGGAGAAACGATGGCTCTTGGATTACGGTTTTGGGTGGACAATTCACCAGCAACGGAACCACGAATACATTTGTAACTCCATTGTTTGGTTTGAAAAGCGGGCGGCGGACGGGCGGTTGGGCATTCCCCGTGTGGGAAGCATACAGAGACGCCGATTTTGATAAGGCGCTTTCATATCTGGATCTGACGACATTGCCGGCGGACTTTAAGATAACAGTGCATACAAACAAAGTCGCAAAAGGAGAACTTAAAGGATGCACGCGTCTGTATGGAAACTATATCACCAAGGTTGATGAAACGACTGTTCTTTTGCAGGGCATCAATCATGTCGTCACTGGTGAAAATCAGAGCGGAACGGCTACCAACAGGTATGTGTTTACAGAACACCGCAAGAACGGGAACGAATTGCTGTTGAACTGTGAATCGAAACGAAAAGTAACGTTTGATTTGAATACGCGAGCCAAACTGTCGGATGCGGAAGAAAGCGAAACCAGTTTTCTATTGTTGCTCTACCGATCCAAACAGAAACACAGTCGAATGCGCGATGGTGAACAAGTCCGCCATCGCGTTTTATGGCGCCTTTGGGATTGGAAGGAGGTTGATGGGAATGTATCGCTTGATGTGTTTCCGGGACTCACCTATGACCGTCGCAAAGATGGTTACACAAAGACTTCATTCCTATGGAGATTGTTTCGCGACGAGAAGCATGGAAGTTCGAAAACGAGCATAGACTTCCTCTTTGTGCCAATATGGAGGGATTGACGAATAATTGATTAAGGCAAAGGGGAAGTGTTGCGATTCCGTCTGCATTGTGATCTTGCCCAGAACTTGAAACTTAAACGCTCCCCACTCACATAGTCCATTTAAAGACGAATATTTTTGAAATAAATCCCCATTGGGATTGACTTGAATTGTCCGGTTGTGATACCATACCGAGGCAATTGAGGAAGAGCGTGTCATCTCACCCACGGGATGGTAGTTCAGGAATTTTTCGAAAATCCATAATTTATAAAGTGAGGAGGTTTTATATGGCACAGACAGTTTGGGGAATGAATGGTTTCCCCAAGGTCGGGGTACGTCCGATCATCGATGGCCGCCGCCGCGGCGTGCGCGAGTCTCTTGAGGTCCAGACAATGAAGATGGCCGAGACCGCCGCCAGGCTCATTTCGTCAAGTCTATGCTATCCTGATGGTTCACCCGTCGAGTGCGTGATCGCCGATACCACGATCGGTGGCGTCTATGAGGCGGAGAAGTGCGCGAAGAAGTTCCGCGAGAGCAATGTGGGAGTGTCGCTCTCCGTCACCCCCTGCTGGTGCTATGGTACAGAGACGATGGACGCAGATCCTCTCATGCCAAAGGCTGTATGGGGATTCAACGGCACGGAGCGTCCCGGCGCCGTCTATCTCGCCTGCATGCTTGCCGGTTACGCACAGCGCGGAATGCCGGCATACGGCATCTACGGACGTGAGGTTCAGGATGCAGCCGATACATCCGTCCCGGAGGACGTGAAGGAGAAGATTCTCCGCTTCGTCAAGGCCGGTCTTGCCGTCGCGATGATGAAGGGCAAGAGCTACCTCTCCGTAGGAACGTCGTCCATGGGCATAGCAGGTTCGTTCGTGAACGTCGATTTCTTCCAGGATTACCTTGGGATGCGTCCAGAGAACATGGACATGTGCGAGATCGAGCGCCGCATCGCCGAGGGCATCTACGACGCCGACGAATACGCCAAGGCGCTTGCATGGGCGAAGAAATGGTGCAAGGAGGGCAAGGACTACAACCCCAAGGCAATCCAGAAGAGCCGCGAGGCCAAGGATCGCGACTGGGAATACATCGTGAAGATGGCTATCGTCATGCGCGACATGATGGTCGGCAACCCCAAACTTGCCGAGATGGGCTTTGGCGAGGAGGCTGTCGGGCGCAACGCGATCGCCGCCGGATTCCAGGGACAGCGCCAGTGGACCGATCACTGGCCGAACGGCGATTTCATGGAAGCGATGCTCAACAGCACGTTCGACTGGAACGGTCCGCGTGCGCCGCATATCGTCGCCACTGAGAACGATGCCCTCAACGGCGTCTGCATGCTGATGCTGAACCTCCTCACGAACCGTGCGGCCATGTTCGCGGACGTGCGCACCTACTGGAGCGATGCTTCCGTCAAGCGCGCCACGGGCAAGGGGCTTTCCGGCATTGCCAAGCAGGGCATCATACATCTGTTGAATTCCGGCAGTTGCTGCCTTGACGCCGCAGGTGCGATGAAGGAGAATGGCAGGCCGGTGTTCAAGAACTGGTGGAACGTGACCCAGAGGGATATCGACGCCACGATGAAGGCGACGAAATGGGTGCCGGCGGGGGTCGAATATTTCCGAGGCGGCGGTTTCTCCTCGTCCTTCCTCACGCCGAAGGGCATGCCGCTTACGATGACGCGCATCTCCTACGTCAAGGGACAGGGACCGGTCCTGCAGATCGCCGAAGGCTGGTCGGTGGAACTTGACAAGGCCCAGAACGACAAGCTCATGCTTCGCACGAATCCGGAATGGCCATGCACGTGGTTCACGCCGCGTCTCACAGGCAAGGGCTCCTTCAAGGACGTTTATTCCGTGATGAACTCCTGGTCCGCGAATCATGGCGCGATTGCGTTTGGACATGTCGGTGCAGATCTCATCACGCTTGCCGCAATGCTCCGCATACCGGTCGCGATGCACAACGTTTCCGAAGAGAACGTGTACCGTCCCCACTGCTGGGGGCTGTTCGGGGAGTCCGACGATCCCACAGGCGCAGACTACCGCGCATGCAGGAACTTCGGTCCGCTGTACGGTTGATCGGGTATTTGGGTGTTTGAATCGCATGTTGTTTGAAACGCACAGCGAGATTGAGACGTGGGAGGTGGCGAAGCGGTTCGCCCTCACCCTTGCTCCCGGTGACGTTGTGTGTCTCGAGGGGGATCTGGGGGCGGGAAAGACCACGTTCACCCAAGGTCTGTGCGCTGCTCTCGGAGCAAGGCGCACCGTTACCAGCCCGACGTTCTGCATCGTCTCGGAGCATCCAGCCGAACGCTTCCTTGTTGTGCACATGGATCTCTACCGTCTGCATGACGAGGATGACGTACTGCAGGTCGGCTGGGAGGACTATCTCGCACAGGGAGCCGTCCTTGTCGTAGAGTGGCCGGACCGCGCCGGCTCCCTGATACCGTCAGACGCAAAGCATATCCGTTTCACCTATGGAGCGGACGGTGCGACCCGCACGATTTCAATATCGGATGCGGCATCATGAGCATGTTTTCGGCAAAGGGATACCGCTATGCGGGGGCGGCATGTTTCCTGGCCGGTTGCAATGGAGGGGGATTCGTATATGTCACATGAACCAGTGGGTGTCGTAATTGTCGGCACGGGTCTGATTGCTCGCTTTCACGCCCAGGCGGTGAATGCGAGCGAAAAGCTGAAGCTCGTTGCGGTGGTCCACCCGGTGGAAGGGCATGGCGATGCCTTTGCCGCCGAGTTCGGGGTGCCCTTATTCCATGATTGCGACGAGGCTCTTTCCCGCTCCGACGTCGGGATGGTGCTGGTGGCCTCTCCGTCCGGCGCCCATGATGAGGCTGTCCTTGCCGCCGCTCGCCACCGCAAGCCGGTGCTTGTCGAGAAGCCGCTGACGATATCCTCCGAACGCGCGGACAGGCTCATCGCCGCCTGTGAAGAGACCGGCACTCCGCTGGGCGGCATATTCCAGTCCCGCTTTACGGACGAGTTCAGGAAACTCAAGGAGACTGTCGATTCCGGTTCTCTCGGCAGGATCACGTTCGTGCGCGTCGACGTTCCGTGGTGGCGCGACGATTCCTACTACGCCGGATCATGGCACGGAACTCTCGATATGGACGGCGGCGGCGCTCTGATCAACCAGGCCATACACATGGTGGACTGGCTTACGGCCCTCATGCCGCCGGTTGCGGACGTCAAGTCCTTCACGGCCACGCTGGCCCACCAGATGGAGGCTGAGGATACGGCCGCAGCGGTGCTTCGGTTCGAGGGAGGCGCCCTGGGCGCGATCTATGCGACAACGGCATCGTATCCCGGACGCCCGAAGCGCATGGAGATCACCGGAACCAAAGGCACATACGTGTATGAGGATTCCGCGCACGGGGTATCGCGCCCCGACCAGCTCGAGTTCACCGCGCACCAGAGATGTTTCGAGGCGTTTGCCGATTCCCTGAACGGAGGGGCGCCGTACCCGATTGACGGCAGGGAGTCGCGTGTGGCTCTTGACCTCATTACACGCATCTACGCCGAGAACGTCCGCAAAGACGCTTGAGCGCAGACGTAAGGACAGTGGAATGAATGATGCTGACAGGCCGGAAGTGGGG
>JAZOAC010000144.1:0-33372 GCA_045595285.1 Kiritimatiellia bacterium
AAGGGTTATGTCGTTGACCGTAAGTGGGCAATAGCTTTGACGGCTCGTTTCACGGATGAGCTTAAGCGTGTCAAGGCCGCGATCGTTTCGGATGTACAGACGCTTGCGAGCCGCTATGCCGAGACATTGCCAGATGCAGAAGCGAAGGTGCTCGAATTGGAAAAGAAGGTTGCCAGTCATTTTGCGGCGATGGGGATAGGGAATTAGGAATTGAGAATGAGGAATTAGGAGGGAGAAAAAATGGCAAAAAAGAAAATGAGCAGTTGGGATGATTTGGAGCCGCAGAAGTCGAGTGCGGCGCAGTTCCTTACGTACGTGGCGTCTGTCGGGAATGTCGATGAGCGGTATGAAATCCGCTATGAGGACGAGAATATCTGGATGAGCCAGAAAATGCTTGCGCAGGTGTACGGAATTGAGATAAATTCCATCAATTATCATATAAAGAAGATATTTGCTGATGCAGAACTTGACGAGAGTTCAGTTATTCGAAAAATTCGAATAACTGGTCCGGACGGTAAAAACTACAATGTAAATCATTATAATCTTCAAGTTATAATCGCGCTTGGTTTCAAGATAGATAATGAAAAAGCGATCGCGTTTCGAAAGTGGGCTAATCGGATAGTAAGTGAATACACGATCAAGGGATGGGTGATGGATGTGCCGCGTTTAAAAGACGGCTCGCCAATCACGGATAAGTATTTTGAGCATCAACTTGAGCGTATCCGCGAGATACGGCTGAGCGAAAGAAAGTTTTATCAGAAGATTACGGATCTTTATGCAACATCAATTGATTATGATAAAACATCAAATATGACGCGCATTTTCTATGCGACCGTTCAGAACCGTATGCATTGTGCCGTGCATGGCCATACGGCGGCGGAAATTCTCTATACGCGAGCGAATGCACAGAAAGAGCATATGGGGTTGACCAATTGGGAGGATGGCCCTGATGGAAAGATTAAAAGGTCTGATGTCATTATCGCCAAAAACTACCTGACAAATGATGAACTTGGAATATTAGAGCGCATGGTCAATGCGTTTTTGGAATATGCCGAAACGCAGACAATCAGGAAAATTCCACTCACGATGGAAGATTGGAAAACCCGTCTTGAAAAGTTTCTTGTATTGTTCGATCAGAATGCGCCGAAATATGTCGGAGATCCAGTGTCTGCCTATAAAGCACAGCTTTATGCTGAATCAGAGTTCGAGAAGTATCGCATTGTGCAGGATAAGCTTTTCATGAGTGACTACGACCGCTATCTCCTTGCGCTCGAAGAAGAGATCAAGAAGTCCCACGACAAATAATGCAGAAAGGAACGCAAACATGCACTTACGCGATTTACTTAATATGGAAATCAAGGACTTTGAACTAGAGCGGAAGCGAATAGAATATTTGTTTCAGGGTCAAGAGTTTCGTGTTGACTATTCGAAGTATACTCTTAAAAAGTATATTGCTAGCAGTTTTTTGAAGAGCGCACTTCGAAGAACGGCAGTATCGATAGATGATTTCATAAACGAATGTTCACAGGAATGGAAGTATCCTTCTCTCAAGGGATTGTTGTTTTATTGCGAAGTAATAGCAAATCTTATGGAGGTTATGGAGGTTAAACCGTGGACTAATGAATCTGCTAAAACTTTACGAGAGCGAATCCTAGAGAATATCAACCTACTACTGAACAAGACGGGGTATTGCATCGATAAGGGTTCAGATGGAATAATATCCATCGTGAAGAAGGATGCGTTGGCTTCGGCTGTAATTGAAGATTTAACAGAGGTGGATGTTGCGTCTGCCGTTCTGTCGTATAATAGGATTGAATCTAATGGTGATCTTGAGGGGAAGCAAAAGTTGCTGTTTATTATAGGCAAGCATGTCGAGCCGATTATCCAGCGTTATAGGGAATTTGAGGGCCTGAAATATGATGTAGCTGATGATGTTCGTTTTGGGCTCAACAATCTTCATGTCCGTCACAACAATGAAGAGGGGAAGGTTGCAAAGCCCATGCTTAAACAGTTGTCGGCGGCGAAGTTGGAATCGGCTTATGACGATTTATATAGGTCGATGCTATTGCTGATTGAGTTGGAGAAATATCCTGAAGCACATGAACGTATCAAGAAACTCCGGAAGGATATCAATGCCGCATGAGGTGTAAAATGAAGACCTCGAAATTCAAAATGACCGAACTCGGCCCCATTCCCGTGGATTGGGAGGTGAAGCGGCTGGGAGATTTCTGCTCAAAAATAGGTAGTGGATCAACGCCAACAGGTGGATCTGCGGTGTATTTATCGCGCGGAACCTCTTTTATTAGAAGTCAGAATGTGTATAATGGTTATTTTAAACGTCAGGGACTCGCGTTTATTTCGGAGTTGGCAGCGTCCTCACTTGATGGGGTGACGGTAGTTGAAGACGATGTGTTATTAAATATAACGGGGGATTCTGTCGCGCGGTGTACCATGGTTCCTACCGATGTTCTTCCTGCAAGGGTAAGTCAACATGTTGCGATAATTCGTGTTGCCAGGGATCGAATAAATCCTAGTTATTTACAGTGTTATTTAACGTCGCCAAGTATGCAAACGTTTATGTTGAACTTGGCGCATGGACAAGGTGGGTCTAGAAACGCACTAACCAAGGGAATGGTGGCGGATTTTCAGATACCTCTCCCCCCTCTCGCCGAGCAGCGGCGGATAGCGGGGGCGTTGTCGGATATTGATGAGTTGATTTCGGCGTTGGGGAAGCTCATTGAGAAAAAGCGCAATATCAAGACCGGCGCGATGCAAGAACTATTGGGAATTAGGAATGAGGGGGAGGGGATGGGAATTAGGAATGAGGAATTAGGAATGAGGAATTGTGGGGTGCCGCGTCGCCGACTTCCCGGCTTTAGCGGAGAGTGGGTTGAGAAACGGTTGGGAGATTGTGGTTTTTGTTTCAATGGAATAACAGGGAAGAGTGGGAATGATTTTGGTAATGGAGGAGCTCGTTATATTACTTTTTTAAATATCCTTTCAAATGTAGTTGTTGATACGTCCATACTTGATATGGTAGATATTAAACCTGAAGAGAATCAAAATGAGGTTAGGTGTGGAGATTTATTTTTTAATACGTCATCTGAAACGCCAGAGGAAGTTGGTTTCTGTGCAGTTCTCGACGAAGATGTGAAATCCGTATATTTAAATAGCTTTTGCTTTGGCTTCAGGCTTACGGATGATAATATTAGTGGTAAATTTTTAGCATATTGGTTTAGGGCTGCAGGCGGTCGTGCCTTAATGACCTTTTTAGCGCAAGGTTCCACTAGATATAATCTTTCTAAAGATGCATTTCGAGAAGCAAGTGTTTGTATTCCTCCTACTCTTGCTGAGCAGAAGGCGATTGCGGAGGTGTTGTCTGATATGGATGCGGAGATTGAGGCGTTGGAAGCAAAGCGGGCGAAATATGAAAGCATCAAACAAGGTATGATGCAGGAACTGCTGACAGGAAAGACGAGACTGGTATAAAGGAGGTAATACGATGTCGGAAGCGAAAGATAGTATTGACGCATCAAATGATACGCGAATGATTTCATTGCCTCAAATAAAAATGCGCGATAATAGCGAGTGTGTAGGTTCAGTTGATGGTAATATTTGGGTAGATGATATCAGCAAGAAACGCAAGCTGCAAGCGCAATCATTGATAGACCTAATTGTTGTGCAGGAAAATCCTTGTGCGATATGTCTAAATGGAGGTTGGGGATCTGGAAAGACTTTTTTCCTTACTAGACTAGCGAAAGAATATTGTAAAGAAATTGCGAAGGGGGCAACCAAAAGTCCGGTTGCAATATACTTTAATGCGTGGAAGGATGATTTTCTTAAAGATCCTCTTTTTTCGCTGCTTGGGCAGATTACGCAAGCAGACGGCTTGCAACAACATAAAACCATTTTGGAAGAAATTAAAAATGCGGCAAAGCCATTGCTGGCTCAGGCTGGTCTGGAATTTACAAAATGCCTTTTGAAAGGCGTTGTGAGTAAAGCAACAGGAATAGATATCGATAAGCTCAAAGATGTGTTTAATCTTTCTTTGGGCGATATTATGGCGTTGGAGGGAAAGGATTTGCATATGTCATATAAGGATTTATGTAAGTCACGGGATCTTCTTCGTGAGAAATTAGTAAAGCTTTCGCAGGTAAATTGGAATGTTACGCATCAACCGTTAGTAATTGTCATTGATGAGCTTGACAGATGCCGTCCAATATTTGCCATTGAGTTACTTGAGCGAATTAAGCATCTGTTTGATATTTCACACATGGTGTTTCTTATTGGAATGGATGTTAATCAACTTGAAAAGTCGCTAAAAGCTGTATATGGGGACATTGATACGCAAGACTACCTTTTGAAGTTTATTGATGTGAAGATAACGTTGCCTCATTTACCCAAGGATGACTTTATAGCATCATTGTGGCATAAGTTCGGATATGATAGCCTGATATTGCCAAACAGTAATGGAATTGTCTATGAAAATAACGATTCCGTTTTTGAAAAGTTTAAGCTCTTGGCTCGTGTTTGTAATTTGACGCTTCGCCAAATAGAACAATGTGTTCGTCTCTTTTTGTTTTTGGCTCGCCCTTATAAAATGGAGGTAGGTGCGGTGTCCGCTGAAATGATCGCTGTAGGAATTGTTTTGAAAGTAGTTGATGTAGAGATGTATGAGAAGTTTATGAGGTGGGAATTTGAAGTGGGGAAAATGATAGATGTTATTGTGCCGTCAAGGGTTGCTAAAAATGATTTCGTTGATATAAGAAATCTAATAGGAGAAATGTATAAACTAGTATCTTCGGTGGATCCAATGGGTGTTTTTCGACAAAATCTTACTTTTTATGCGAGGCATGGAAAACCAATGATAGGTTCTTCATCAGATGATTTTTATCTGCCGAAATTTATAAAAAGTCTGCCACCTACAGAATGGCGGAATGTATGCCGTGAATATAGTTCTGGTATGTTACTGGCAAATGGGGCGGTGAATCATACTTATTTGCAAAGTGTCAGAGAAATACAAGTGCGTACTATGAACGTGATAAAAAATGCTTTTATGCTCGTCGGGGTAATGGATGAATGAAATTAAATTGTAACATGATGGTTTTGTTTAAGTGAATGCGCAACAAGGAACTTCTAAGATGAAATATCTTACAAATGAACCTATAGGTGAGGATTGGTATGATGGTAAGGCCCAAACGGCTCTCGCTAAGCGCATTGTGGCTGAAATAAAGAAACCATCAACTTTCATGGGGCCGGCGGGACGAGACTGGGAGCATACGGTTGTAATGGCATTGGAGGGACCTTGGGGATGTGGGAAATCCAATGTCCTTAAAATGGTAGAGAATGAAATCGGATACACGTTTGGTGCGAATCAAGAGAAAAAATTGAGGCAGCGTTTATCAATTATGACCTATGGATGCATCGCCAGGACCTCTCGCGAAAATCCATCTTGGAATCAATTGTATCAGAATTGTCAGACAATAAAAAAGTTTTGCCGAAGAAATTCAAAGATAAACTATTTCATCTGACTGGCGAGCGGATGCATGGCTATGAGGAAACGTTTCCGTATTTCGGATGGATGTCCATAATTCTTATGGCGGCAAGTTCTATTTTAAAAACAAAGTTAGTCGGAGAGTTTGATTCGTTGGCGAGCATTCTGTTAATGATTGGATGTGTGACTTTTATAGGCTCTGTGCTATTGAATTGGTTGTGCAATGGTGTTGGATTTTGGAATTCAGTTGGCAGGTCATTAATGATTGTGTCTGGTAAATTGAAGGATTCTTCCTTTGTTAAGTTTAGTCATTTGGATGAACCTTCGATGTCAGACTTCCTTGTTTTTTTGAGAGAGGTAGCCGCGGAACTGAAAGGTGGATATAAACATGTAATATTGGTTTTTGATAATCTTGATAGATTAAATAATGAGGAGATTCAAAAATTTTGGATGGCAACACATGTGCTATTTGCAGAACGCAGAACGCATCGACCGAAAAATGTTCAGGTGATTATTCCGTATGATCGCGTAAGAATGCACGAAGCTTTTGGATCGTCACAAGCTGGGGATGAGTACATCAGAAAAGTTGTAGATAAGGTCTTTGTGATGCCGACAGTCATAATGACAAATTGGGCAAAGTTCTTGGCAACAAGGATTCGAAATGTATTTGATTCGGTAGATGATGTTGCCGTGTCGGATGTCGTTCGGGTGTTTGATTGGTTACATCGTCCAGATGATTTGACTCCTCGCGCAATGATATCTTTTATCAACGATATGTTGTCTGTTTATGAAGGATTGCGGTATGAAGAGGACGAAGAAGCCAGATTCCCAATTCCACTCAGTATTGTAGCACTGTATGTTTTGGGATGGCGCCGGAGCGTAGTGACTGATAAAATAGACAATGTTGAATTGTTGATTGTAGGTGGAGCATTCATGCCTGAAGGGGCTAAAACAGCACGTATGTGGTATTTGGGGGATCTTAATCATTCTGCACAACTTGCAGCTATTGTGTATCAGCTTCCGGTAAAACAGGCTGTTGCTGTTTTAACTTATCAACGTGTAGGTGCTTCACTTGATGGGAATATGTCCCTAAAGGGAATTTGCCGGCAACCAGAGTTTCATCAGGTTTTTTCGTCAGTAGTCAAACACGTCAAACAATTGGAAATGGTGCCTCAAGCCTTGGCAACAATTGATACATCTGATGCGCAGAAGTATTGGGATGAGTATTATGATGTGAAGAAGGATGAGATTGTTTTGGCGCATGGGCGGTTGCCCATCATTACAAAAGGAGAGATGTTGTTGTTTTCGCATATTTCAAAATGGCAAGATTTCTATATGCGTTTAGAAGAGCATTTACAGAAAAACGATAACCCAATGTTTAATGAGAATCTTCATGTGCAATTTGTGGAGTCGGTTGAGAATACATTGAAACAAGCAGGGAGAACATTGGTCAATAGTTTCGTCCGGCCACCAGTGGAACCTGAAGAATTCATTAAATATTTGAAGGCAGCTAAAGAGAATTTTAGATTGCTTAATATACATTGCAATATTGCTTCACTTGATGATTGGCTTGATCAAAAACTTGGGAATGGATGTGAAATGTGGGCGTGTAGTTATTTAAGTGAAGATTATCTGAGTCAAATGCCTAAAACACTTGCGAAGATAAGAGACTTTGAAAACATGACAGGCAAGAGAGCATTAGAAATGATAGTTGGGGATAAATTGCCTTAGGTTAAATAATTATGGATATTAGATTGAAAGGTTTGGCTACAAGCGGCTATATTTCTATATGGTCACAATTAAGCGTAAACCCGGTTTCCCCGGGTCTGTGTGCGTTGTCGGAGGGAGAGTGTTTAAGTCTGCTTCGACAGGGTTTTACCGATGTGATGTTGCCACACAATGGGGTAAAAAGCTTATAAGAAAAGGAGCGTGAGAGATGAACCAATCAGAAAACAATGAAGAACTTCCTGTGGTGCTTTATACTTCAGCTGATGGGCAGGTGAGGGTAAATGCGCTTGTCAAGGATGAGACGCTTTGGATGACTCAGGCTGGAATGGCTGAGTTGTTTGGGTGTACGATTGAAAATATCGTAATGCACTTAAAAAACATTTATTCTGATGGAGAATTGCAAGATATAGCAACTACTAAGGATTTCTTAGTAGTTCGTGTAGAGGGAAAGCGACAGGTGTCTCGTTCAATTAGGCATTATAATTTAGATGCGATAATAGCAGTTGGTTATCGCATCAACTCTCATCGTGCCACGCAGTTTCGTATTTGGGCGACAAGTGTATTGAAAGAATACATTATCAAAGGATTTGCTCTTGATGATAAGCGTCTTAAAAAAGGTGGAAATCAGTTCGGAGAGGATTTCGACAAGGCTGTTAAACGGCTCTTGGATGGCGAATCGCCTGATGCCGCAGGGGATGGCTCAAGGAAAGGAGCGTGAGTAATATGACAATCGATATAGAACGCACTGTGCAGAATCGGGTGATTGGGCTTATTCGCTCAAAGCTTGGTTGTACGTATTGGGGGAATCTCAAAGATCAGGACAATAGCAATATCAATGTTGCTGTGCTGGAAGATTTTCTCGCGAGCAGACAGAAGTTGACTCCTGCGCAGATATCAGGCGTGATTGCGAAGCTTAAGCAGGCGGCGCATTGCACATCTAAAACGGCGCTTTACAATGCCAACAAGGAAGTCTACCGCATGCTGCGCTTTCCGGTGCCGGTGCCGACGGAGCCGGGTAAGCCGATGAAACAAGCGTGGCTTGTGGACTGGGATAATCCGCTCAACAATATCTTTTCAATCGCCGAAGAGGTGCGCGTGCCGACGACCGGTGGAGAAGCCGCCCATCGTCGACCTGATGTATGCCTTTATGTGAACGGTATTCTTTTTGCGGTTATCGAGCTTAAGAAGGCGACCGTATCCATTGAAGAAGGTGTTCGACAGAATTGGCGCAATCAGAAGGACGGAGAAATCCCCGGATTCTTTTCCACGGTGCAATTGCTCGTTTCCGGAAGCGAGTCCGAAGGAATCAAGTACGGGACAACGCTTACTCCGCCGAAATACTGGCTCAAGTGGAAGGAACCTTGCGGGAAGCCGTGTCCGGCGAGTGTGTTCACGCCTGCGGATATAAAGAATGCGATGGACCGTTCCATTCTTCAGATGTTCGAGCCCAAGCGTTTTCTCGGGCTTGTTCATGATTCAATTGTATTTGATGCCGGCGTGAAGAAGGTGATGCGCCCGAACCAGATATTTGCGCTGGATGCCGCCAAGCCGCGCATAGAAAAGAAGGAGTCGGGTATCATTTGGCACACGCAGGGATCGGGTAAGTCATTGATGATGGTTTGGCTTGCTCAGTGGATTCGGGAACATCAATCTGACGCCCGCGTAGTTATCATCACGGATCGCGATGAACTCGACAAGCAGATCACAAACGGCTTTCGTGAAGCAGGTGAAAAGCCGCATCAGGCTGTGAGCGGTGACGATTTGATCGCTACATTGAATTCGAGCGCCGATTGGCTGGTGACGACGCTTGTTCATAAGTTTGGCATTACACGCAATTCGACGGCAGAGAAGTTGTCCGCTATTGATAAAAAACTGCGGGGCACTCCGACGCTGGCGCAATATATGGAACAGATTGCGGAAAAGCTACCGGCGGGATTCAAGGCCAAGGGCAATATTTATGTTTTTGTCGACGAGTGTCATCGTACGCAGGGCGGTATGCTTAACAAGGCGATGAAAAAAATCATGGGCGAAGGCGCGATGCTAATCGGCTTCACGGGTACACCGCTTTTGCGGGTTGATAAAGGCGTTTTGACATCGGCGGCGAATTTTGGATCGTATATCCATACTTACAAGTTTGATGAAGCGGTGAAAGACGGTGTAATTCTCGATCTTCGCTATGAGGCGCGTGATGTCGACCAGCAGCTTCAGCAGGATGTCACTTTCGATGCGCTTTTTGAGGAGTCGACGAAATCGCTCACGCCGCGCGCGAAGGAGGACTTGAAAGCGCGATGGGCTAATATGCAGAATCTTTTCTCATCGAAAGAGCGCATCACGCGTATTGTTGCCGATATCTGTAAAGATATGACGCTTAAGCCCGCCTTGAAAAACGGATGGGGTAACGCGATGCTTGTATGCGAAAGCGTTTATCAGGCTTTTCGATATTACGAGATGTTCGAATATGGAGGGACTCCGCTGAAAGGAAGGTGCGCAGTCATAACCAGCTATGACGGTAAAGCGCCCGATCTTTCCGAGGGCTATACCGGCGATGTTGCGACAGAGGCGGAATACAAGCATAAGATGGCGAAGTACATGTTTGATGGTCGCACGTCGGATGAGTTTGAGGAATGGGCGAAGGATTGGTTCATCAACAATCCCGCCTCAATGAAATTATTGATTGTCGTGGATAAGTTGCTTACTGGATTTGACGCGCCTTCATGTACGTATTTGTACATTGACAAGAAGATGGTCGATCACGCACTTTTTCAGGCCATCTGTCGGGTGAACCGTTTGAATGGGGAAAATAAGGATTTTGGTCATATTGTAGATTACAAGCATCTTTTTGAAAATATTCAGGGCGCGATTGAAGACTATACGAACGGCGCGTTCTCCGGGTTTGACAAAGACGATGTCGAAGGATTGCTGAAGCCGGATCTTGCTACTGGCAAGGTGGCGCTTGAAGAGGCGCTCGAAAGATGTCGTGCGCTTGCCGAACCTGTCAAGGCTCCGAAATCCATTGATGACTATTTTGATTGGTTCTGCTACGATCAGGTGAAAACTCCAGCCGAAGATCATCAAGATGAGCTGCAGAAGAACGCTCAGAAGCGGGATGATTTTTATCAGGCATGTTTTGCACTCGTTCGTGCGTTTGCCGCAATCGCTGTTGATATTAGGAAGGTTTACACTGCTGAAGAAGCCCAATCGCTTAAGAACGAAGTGAAGGACTTTGATCAGATTCGCGAAGCGATTATGAAACGGTGCGGTGATTTTGTCGATCTGAGGCAGTTTGATGCGGAAATGCGCTCGTTGCTTGACGATTATGTGACAGCGTCTCATGCGGTGATGCTTGGCGGTCTTGGAGACTTTTCTTTTCTTGATATCATTAAGAAGGATTCGGATGGAAATCTAGTATCAACGGATGAGCGCGAAACCAAGGCGATGGGCGGCGAGCGAGGTGTCGCTGAGACGATGGCGGCGAACGTTAGACGGTACATTTTCAGAAAACGCGAAACCAATCCTGCGGAATTTCGCAAGTTCTCGGAACGTATTAATCGGCTTTTGGCGGATTATCTGCAGCGGAAAGTCGAGTATAAAAAGTTTCTTGAGGATATGGTCGCGTTATGTGAAGAGCTCAAGGCGGAAAAAGAAAATCTCGATCCGCGGATTGATACCGAGGCGAAGAAGAATCTTTTCGATAACCTTGGCGGAGATGTTGAACTTGCGTTGAAAGTGTATAACGCGGTTATTGAATCTGTTAAGCCAGGATTCCGAACCAATACTGTGCGGCGCAAGAAAGTTGAACATGCTTTGGTGTTTGCTTTGGCAGGGACAGATTATAATCCGTTGGAAGTGTACAGAATTGTGGAAAGGCAGGCAGAATTTGACGGAGAGGGAGTTGAATTGGGAATGAGGAATTGGGAATGAAGAATGAAGAATTGAAGGAAGTGAATTGTGAATTAGGAATTAGGGATGAGGAATTAGGGATTACTTCTCATTCCTCATCCCGCATTCTCAACTCCTCATTCCTCATTCCTAATTCCTCATTCACAGTAGCGGTAGAGCGTAAGGCTATTAAGCATACGCACCTTTCGGTGTTTCCTCCGGATGCGCGTGTACATGTGAGTGCACCGCTTGATTTGACGGAGCCTGATCTTAGGAGTTTTCTTATTTCAAAGATGCCTTGGATTCGTAAACAGATTGCCGCTGTTTTATCGCAGTCCCGGCAAACCCGACGGGAATACGTAAGCGGAGAGGATATTTATCTTCTCGGCAAGCGATACCGGTTGGTGGTGCGAAAAAGTGCGGCCGCTCCAGCGGTTTGCATTAAAGGGCAGGATATTGTTTTGTCAGGACGAGGCTTGGAATCGCGTGTTGCTCGGGCGGCGAAAATTGACGGATGGTATCGGGAAGAGCTTCGATGCGTTTTGACGCGGATTCTAGATCGTTATGCCGTTATTGTTGGTGAGACGGATGCTATTTCGTTTGAAATCCGTCGGATGCGTAATCTTTGGGGGGCATGTACTTCTCGAACTCGCCGAATCCGGTTTAATCTTGCGCTTGCCCGTGTGCCAAGGCGGTGTATTGAGTATGTTGTAATACATGAGCTAGTCCATCTTTCCGTGCCGAATCATTCTGTTTTCTTTGAGCGGAAGATGGATAAGCTTATGCCGCGATGGCGCGAAGCCCGGAAGGAACTTAACGAGTTTATTGCCTTGCCGTTAGAATAGCACATTTGAAGTTGATGTGTCTTGCGGCAAATACTAAAGGAGTTAAGGGAGTTGAATTGTAATCACCGCGTTCAAGGGTGTGTCGTTACGATGAAATCACCGCCTGAAGAAAAAGTCAGGCTCATGTCTGCGATGTTCCATGGGCGGCGTGATGTTTTCGCGAGGCGATATGAACGCAAGGATGGGCGTAGTGGTTACGCGCCGGTCTGTTCGAATGAATGGGTTCGTGGCGTTTGCGGAAAGTGCGCCAAGGTAAGAGGAGATTGTGCGACGTGTGCCGCGCGTGATTTTATGCCGATATCGGATAAAGTTTTTGAATGGCATTTACGCGGAGTTGATGGCGAGGGAAAGTCTTTTACAATGGGTGTTTATCCCATGCTTGAGGATGATACCGTTCGCTTTGCCGCAATGGATTTTGATAAATCATCATGGCGAGGAGATGTCAGCTCGACGATTCAGGTTCTCAAAGAGCTCGGTTTGCCTGTTGCGTGCGAGCGTTCGCGTTCGGGGAACGGAGCTCATCTTTGGTTCTTCTTTGATGAGCCGATTTCAGCGGAAATAGTCCGCGATGTACTTTCTTTTATCATTTCAATTACGATGGAACGCAATCCCAGTATGGGATTCGATTCTTACGATCGAATATTCCCTTGTCAGAATCGATTGCCTAAAGGCGGGTTCGGAAATCTGATTGCGCTGCCTTTGCAAGGCGGCCCTCGCAAAGTCGGAAATTCTCTTTTCGTAGATGAGAGATTAGTCCCTTATTATGATCAGTGGGATTTTCTTTCTCGTATTCCAATGATAACGCGGGAGCAATTTATGATGCTTCGTTCGCGTGCTTGTTCCGAGAAACGCCAATTGATTCCTCAGACGGATGAGGAAGTCGAGCGAAACGAGCCGTGGTCGCTCTTTGGCGTGTCTACTGGGCCTAAAAAGGAAGAGCCGACCGTAGTTGTATCGTCCGACCCGATTAGAGTGGTTCTCGGTAATGCGATTTATATCGATCAGGAAGATTTGCCGCCTGTTCTTCGTGGACGGCTTTTGAGGCTTGCGGCATTTGTGAATCCGCGCTTCAGAGAAGCGGAATGGATGAGGCGTCCCGTGTACGGACTTTCGCGTGTTATCAGCCGCGGAATTGACGGAGAGAATTTTCTTGTCTTGCCGCGAGGGTTGTTGGATACTGTCATCAAGACATTTAAAGATGCTTGCGCTAAATGGAAAATTGAAGATAAACGGTTTTCGGGTTCGCCAATATGTTGTGAGTTTGGTGGAGAGTTACGCCCTGAGCAGTTAGCCGCCTCAAAGACTTTGATTACACATGATACTGGGGTGTTGGCTGCGGGAACGGCATTTGGTAAAACCGTACTCTCGGCGTGGATGATCGCCGCGCGTAAAACAAATACGCTGATCCTCGTCAATAAAAAGCCGCTTATGAGTCAGTGGGTGGAACGGTTATCGCAATTTCTTAATATTCCTAAAAAGGAAATCGGCGTATGGGGAGGAGGCAAGCGCAAGTATACGGGCAAGATAGACGTTGCGCTTATTCAAAGCCTGGTACGAAAGGGATCGGTCAATAAAGAGATCGTGGGCAGTTACGGACAGTTGATTGTCGATGAGTGTCACGGTGTTCCTGCCACATCGTTTGAAGCCGTTACAAACGTATTTACGGGGAAGTATATTCTCGGACTTTCGGCGACCCCGGTGCGAAGAGATGGGTTGCATCCGATTATTCAAATGCAATGCGGGCCATTGCGTCACAAAGTCGATCCGAAAGCGATGGCGGCATTTGAGCATTTTGATCATCGTGTAAATGTGAGATTGACAGGCTTCGAGTCCGGTTTCGCTCGGCAAGAAAACGAAACGCCGTCTTATTCCCTTCTGATAGAGGAATTGATCGTCAATGCCCGCCGTAATGAGATGATCGTACGTGATGTGCTTGGTGTTATAGCAGAGGGCCGTTCTCCAGTTGTGTTGACCGAGAGGCGGAAGCATTTGGAGTTGCTGGAAAAAATGTTGACGGGGAAAGTTGGAAACCTCTTGGTGCTTCACGGCGGGATGGGCGCAAGGGAAATAAAAGCGCTTGAGGAAAAACGCTCTTCCATTTCTGATGAGTCGCCGCGCGTTCTTCTTGCGACAGGTTCGTATTTGGGAGAAGGGTTTGATGATGCGCGTCTTGATACGCTCTTTCTTGCCTTGCCGATTTCATGGAAGGGGCGGCTGACCCAGTATGCCGGACGTCTTCATCGCCGTCATGCCGGAAAGCGCGAAGTGCGGATATATGATTATGCTGATACTAATGTCCAAATGTTCGCCCGAATGTTCAACAAGCGATGCGCAGGGTATAAAGCGCTCGGTTATGAGATAACGATGCCGATTTCAACGGTATCCGGCTTGCCGTCAAATGTTTCGCTTATTCGAGAGAAGCGTTTAGAGGAAAAATATTCCGAGACCGTGCGGAGGATTCTGCGCGAGGGTGTTTCGGCTGAGGAAATTGATCTTTTCGTTTTTGCTGCTGAAACGATGGAAGGCGTCAGCCCGAGTGATTCGGGGGTTATAGATGACGAATCGGCACGCAGCGCCGTAGAGCGGTTTTTCTTCAGACATTTGGAATCTACGCCAGAAACCAAGGGTAAGTTCCTTCTTAATGCGCGATTGCCGATACCGTTTGGCGGAAATCCGGACATGGAAGTGGATTTTATTTCAGAGCGGAATAAACTTGCTGTCGAAATAGACGGCAGTCATCATTTCGCAGATAGAGATGCGTATCGACGGGATAGAAGAAAAGATGAATTGTTGCAGGAGAACGGATATTTTATCTTACGGTTTTTGGCGGACGATGTTATGAATAACTTGGGCGAAGTCATGACGCGAGTTGTTCGCAGACTGAAATGATAAGGCTGTTGGCTACCACCGCATTTTGCAAAATGCGGTGGTAAGAAGCTTCAAACGGAGAGAAATTAGCATTTCGTTGTAAAATCAGTATGATATGAGCACGGGTAAAAACCAGGTCGTCTATCAGCCGAACGAGACCGTCCGGCTGGATGTGCGTTTGCAAAATGAGGCGGTGTAAATGACGGTGCCGACAAGAACGGCGAATGGTACTTTAGGCGTCATTCGCCGTGATGATCCTGACAAATACGGTCATTAATCTGCAAGTCGGCAACATTATCACTCGTACAGCCAGGTTGAAAGATAGCGCTCGCCCGTGTCGGGGAGAAGGGCGACGATCGTCTTGCCCGCGAATTCCGCGCGTTTGGCGAGTTCAAGCGCCGCCCAGAGCGCCGCGCCCGAGGAGATGCCGACAAGAAGGCCCTCTTTCGCGGCGGCGGAACGCGCCGTATCGCCGGCGTTCTCTGCCGTGACCGGGATCACTTCATCGAGAATTGAGGTGTCTAGCACTTTCGGCACGAATCCCGATCCTATCCCCTGGAGCTTGTGAGGGCCCGGCTGTCCGCCCGAAAGGACTGCGGACGTGTCTGGTTCGACGGCGATGATCTTCACGGCAGGATTCCGCTCTTTGAGGAATTTCCCCGTGCCCGTCACGGTGCCGCCGGTGCCGACGCCGCATACGAACGCCGCGATTTCGCCGTTGGTCGCATCCCAGATTTCGGGGCCGGTCGTGCGGTAGTGGAATGCCGGGTTGGCGGGGTTCTCGAACTGCTGCAGAATGACCGCTCCCGGGGTGGCGTCCCGCAGCTCTTCCGCCTTGGCGATCGCGCCTTTCATTCCGGCCTCTCCGGGTGTGAGGACAATTTCGGCGCCGTAGGCGGCGGCGAGCTTGCGCCGCTCGACGCTCATCGTTTCGGGCATGGTTAAAATGAGACGGTATCCTCTTACCGCCGATACGAGCGCAAGCCCTACGCCGGTGTTGCCGCGCGTCGGCTCGATGATGGTCGCGCCGGGTTTGAGGGCGCCGGACTCTTCCGCCGCGTCGATCATCGCCAGGGCGATGCGGTCTTTGACGCTTCCGCCGGGGTTGAAGTATTCGACTTTGGCGAGTACGCGCGCGCCGCCTTTGTTAAGCCTGTCCGATATCCCGACCAGCGGAGAGCCGCCGATTTTTTCGAGAATGTTCTTTGCGATACTGCTCATAGTTCTAAACTCCTTCATTTAGGTGTGCGAATTATATCAAAAGGGTGTTTTGAGTCGTTCATGGCTTTGTTCCATTCCCGGTTTTTTTTTGACGTGTCATTTCCAGAAGTTTGACCAATTCAATCAAATTTGATAACCTACTGAATCAGTTGAGTTAATTAAAAGGATATCTCTTAAAAATTAGAGGAAAGGGCTGAGGCCGTGACAAAGAAAGAGGAACTTTACAGAAACATAATGTGCGTCACCTTCTCGGCCGCCGTATCGGTGGTCTGCGCAGGAGAGGTCGGGAATGTTCAGCTGAAGGGATATCTGGGGAAACGTCTGGATTCCATGATTGAGCGGCATGTCGTCGGTACCGATGTCGATTACATCACCGCGCCGTTCCTTGAAAAGACGGAGCGTCGGTTTCGGTGGCAGACGGAGTTCTGGGGCAAATACATGCATTCGGCTATGCCATATCTAAGCTATCGTTTCTCGCCCAAGCTGAAGGCCGATGTCGACCGCGGTGTGGAGCGTATGCTCGCTTCGCAGGAGGAGTGCGGATATATCGGCAATTACCCTGACGAGCTCAGGTGCGGCGATGGCTGGGATGTATGGGGAATGAAGTACACCATGATGGGGCTTCTCCACTATTACGACTACACCAAAAGCGAAAAGGCTCTCGCCGCATGTCGCCGTCTCTGCGATTATCTGATCGCCGAAATCGGACCCGGTGGCAGACGCGGCCGTGAACTGTGGCAGACGGGGAACTGGTCGGGGTATGCCAGCTCATCGGTTCTCGAGCCGGTCATGTGGCTCTACAGGCGAACGAAAGAAGTCCGGTTCCTCGATTTCGCGACATACATCGTGAAAGGCATGACCGAACCGTCCAAGGGACCGCGCCTTCTCGATCTCGCACTTAAGGGGGTGTCTGTCGCGGACCGCAACGAAAAGGACTACGATTCTGGCCGCAAATGGGCGTACGTGTGCAAATACGGGCGTTCGAAGGCCTACGAGATGATGAGCTGTTATCAGGGATTTCTGGAATATTACGAAGTCACCGGGCGCAAAGACCTTTTCGAGGCGGCGATCAAAACCGGAGAGGACATCATAAAGGAAGAGGTGAATCTTGCGGGTGGTAGCGCTTCGTCGGAGGCGTGGTTCCACGGCGCGCGCAAGCAACATCTGCCGTACTGGCGGCTGCAGGAAACATGCGTGACCACAACCTGGATGCGATTCTGCGAAAAACTGCTCGACATTACCGGCGACCCGAAATGGGCCGATCAGATCGAACGCACCTTCTACAATGCCTACCTCGCGGCCATGAAGGCGGACGGTTCCGAGTTCGCTGGCTACACTCCGCTTTCTGGAAACCGCTGGCACGGACAGCATCACTGTTATATGCACACCGACTGCTGCACGGCGAATGGTCCGCGCGGTTTCCTGTGCTTCCTCAAAAAGTTCTTCCGAGCCAAGGGGAATGCGGTGGAATTCAATTTCTACGCATCTGCACTGGCCAAGGGTGAACTGTCCGACGGCAGGAAGGTCGCGTTCGACATGTATTCGCTGTATCCGCGAATGGACATGGCGCGGATTGTCAGCCATACGGAAAGCGTCGGAGTGGTGCCGCTCAGGCTTCGCATCCCCGCCTGGAGCGCAAATACGGTCGTGAAGCTCAATGGACAGGCACTTGCGGGAGTGAAGAGTGGCACATACTTTGTCGTGGAGCATGAATGGAGACTTGGGGACATCATCGAAATCAAATTCGACATGCCTGTCGTCACGCATGAGCTCGACCACAGCGTGGCGTTCACCCGTGGACCGGTGCTTCTTGCCCGGGACAGCCGTTTTGCCGACGGTGACCTGACCGAACCGTTGCGCAGGGGCGATCTCGGGAAAGGCCATCTGATTGAATGTTTTGCGCCCGTACGCACTCCGTCCGATGACATCTGGATGGCGTTCTCTGCGACGCTTGCAATTGGCTTTCATCACGAAAACCCCGAGGCCGCGCTGAAGACCACGGTCAATTTCTGCGACTATGCCTCCGCCGGCAACACCTGGACGCGGGACAATTATTACCGTACCTGGTTCCCAGTCGAGTACGGCCACGATGAGTGAGGAATCGTCAGGTTCGTGAAGCATCCTGGAGCCGTTCAACCGAGGCTCAAGGTGAGCAGACTAATGGAACCATATTCTGTCCGGTATGCTATAATATCGGGCAATATGATTGACACATTGGGTCCAGGCGCTTCGTACCTGTTCCTGTGTCGCGCATATTGAAAGCAGAGTTTACAACGAGAGGACACAAAATGAAGGCACAGATCATCGACGGAAAGAAACTGGCGGCGGATACGCGCGCGGAGATAGCCCGCGGCGTTGCGGAGCTCAAGGAAGCCAAGGGCGTGACGCCGGGTCTGGCGGTGATTCTCGTGGGAGACAATCCGGCGAGCGTATCCTACGTGACCGCCAAGGAGAAGGCCTGCCGCGAGGCGGGGATGCTTTCGCGCGAGATAAGGCTTCCCGCGACGATTTCCGAGGACGAGCTCATCGCCGAGATCGAGAAGCTCAATGCCGACCCTCTCATCCACGGCATTCTCGTACAGCTTCCGCTTCCGAAAGGGTTCAGCGAAAAGCGCGTAATCGACTCCATCGCCGCCGAGAAGGACGTGGACGGCTTCACGCCGGTGAACGTCGGAAAGATGCTCATCGGCGACGACTGCTTCCTGCCCTGCACTCCGCATGGCATCATCAAGCTGATCGAGGTGACCGGGATGGATCTGTCCGGCAAGCATGCGGTTGTGATCGGCCGGTCGAACATCGTCGGCAAGCCTGTCGCCGCGCTTCTTTCCCGCAAGAGCGTGAACGCCACGGTGACGATGTGCCATACCGGCACCAGGGATGTCGCCGCGTTCACCCGCACAGCAGACGTTGTAGTCGTTGCGGCGGGCCGTCCGAACACCCTTACGGGCGACATGCTCAAGGAAGGAGCGGTGGTGATTGACGTCGGCGTGAACCGCGTTCCGGACGCCACTCACCCCAAGGGCTACAGGCTCTGCGGCGATGCCGACTTCGATTCGTGCGCAGAGGTCGCGTCCGCAATCACGCCGGTCCCGGGCGGGGTGGGCCCGATGACGATCACGATGCTCCTGTGGAACACGCTGGAAAGCGCAAGAAAGGCGGTTTGACGATGATGACGCTTGGCGATCCGATATTCGCGAAGGGAGAGGATGGGCATCTCAAGTCCCGCTCCGGCTCCATTTTCATCTCCCGGGAGCATCCTGGGCTGGTCACCATCCCCGGCACCCATGCAATGCAGCGTCAGGCATGGGTCGGCGAGGTGAACCGCATTCGCGCCGCCGAAGGCCGGCCGGCTCTCACGTCCGTCGAGATCGGAAGGCTCCTTGATTCTTCTGTGGACCTTGTTTTCTTCGAGAATGTCGTGCTGATACGTCCCGACCCGAACCGCATGGACCTTGCGTTCATGGCGGACGAAGAGCTGCAGAAGGTTGTTTCCAAGCGCCAGATCCGTTTCCTGAATACGCATGCGAAGAGGGTGCGTGACGCGCTCCGGGCGCGTGGCGAGAACTGGCGCATGGCGCGTGATGCGAAGGCCCGCGAGGAGACGGACCGTCTCATCATGCGTGGCCGTACGGCGATCGAGAACGAGCAGATATACTACTACAACGGAAACACGGGAACCCGCTATCTCACGGTGGGCACGTATCTCCCCGTGAGCAGACTTCCCGACGGTGCGTTCCGTGCCCAGATCGAGGAGATCGTACACGGTCTCAACTCCAGGAACCGGCTTGGGATGCCGATGGTCGATCTCTTTCCGCCTACATTGAACCCCGACATCCGCAAGATGTTCGCCGATCTCGACGTGAAGTCCGTGTCTGACGTGCAGCTGCGCGCCGCCGTAGCCAAGATCGAGCTGGCCTGGCGCATGGAGATGCCGCCGGAGCTCCGGGACGAGGATCCGAAATCGAATCTCGTGTGGAAGGCCGAGATGGGTGAGGTGCTGTCGCGGAAGGCGTTCGTGACGGATGTCGGGGATCGCGATCTCATTCACGGCATAAGCCCCGAGTTCTACCGCAACATCGAATGGCTTCCCGGATGCAGGGTCGATAACGGAAAACTGATATTCGATTCCATATACGACGAATACAACCGTACGCAGGATCCGGCCCTTGCCGAACTCTGCGATCTCAGGGTGCGTTCCATCATCTTCAACCTGCTGAGGCTTTTCGGGTCCGTCGAGTACGTCAATGTAGGACGCATTCCGCGTTCCATGGCGCGTACGCCAGTTGCCAATGAGCGCCGTTCAGGCGTCTACATCGTCCAGTACAAGGAGCTGGGCGAGCCGATATCGCGCGTGTTCATCATCCGATTCCAGAAATGGGGCATCGCCGAACACCTCGATGAAGGCAAGGATATGCTCACTGCGATCATCGAGTCCGACACGTATTCCGACTATATTCTTGACCGCAGGCTTGCCTGCCGTCAGCTGGGGATGAGTCTGCCGCGGAATGTGGGCTTCGGTCAGTTCACCGAGAAGTATACCGGCAACAACCAGTACCACGGCGCGACGATACGTGCGTACTACTATGTCAGGCAGTATGTGCCAGGCATCGCCTCGGACAAGGTGCTTCCGGAGCGGTTCCACAATCCCGCGTTCGCTCTTAGGTTCGCGGAACTGATGGGAGCCGCCGCCGCGCTGGACCTTGTGGTAGGCCGCCGCGCCACTGAGACCAATGAGCCCATTTTCGACAGGAACTACGAGGTTCTGCAGATAGATCCGAAGGGGCTTCCGGTGCGTCTGATCGTCACGGACCATGCCGGCAGTTTCGTGGACTACGAGACTCCGCTTGAGCAGGCCGACGCTCCGTATGCGGACGTCGTCCGCCGTCGCGAGAGGTTCGTCACGGATTTCGCGGATTTCGCGAAGTCGTACGTGGCGGCGTTCGAGCATCGTCTGAAGGAGGTGCAGGACATGTATCGCGAACGCAAGTCGGCGTTCGACGACCTTTTCATAGGGCGTCCGTACGATCGGGCCGGTTCCGGTGCGTATCGCTGGTCTTGCATACTGAAAAGGCTGGACGCCTGCGATCCGCATCAGGTCGCGGAAGCTCTCAAGAAGACGATCCAGTCATAAACATCGAGAGTCGCAGCGGAGACGCTGCCCACAAGGAAAAAAGAAACAGGGTTTCAGAATGATTTCGATATCAGAGGTGATCGAGACGAACAAGATGATCCAGGACGAGAACCTGGACGTGCGCACCATCACGATGGGCATATCGCTGCTCGACTGCGCGGACTCCAATCTTGACGTCGTCTGCAAGAATATCTACGCGAAGCTCCTGCGGTATGCGGGCAAGCTTGTCAAGACGGGCGAGGACATCAGCCGCGAATTCGGGATTCCGATTGTAAACAAGCGCGTCTCCGTGACGCCGATCGCCCTTGTCGGTGCGGCGTGCTGCAGGCATCCCGAAGACTATGTTGAGATTGCCCGCGCTCTCGACCGAGCCGCGACGGATCTCGGAATCAACTTCCTGGGCGGATATTCAGCGGTCGTGTCGAAGGGCATGACAAAATCGGACGAGCTGCTCATCCGCTCCATCCCTGAGGCCCTTGCCGTCACGGACCACATCTGCTCCAGCGTGAACGTCGGTTCCACGAAGACCGGTCTGGATATGGATGCGGTCCGGCTTATGGGCGAAACCGTGAAGGCGGCGGCGGAACGCACGAAGGAGAGGGATTCCCTCGGTTGCGCAAAGCTTGTGGTGCTGTGCAATGCGCCGGACGACAATCCGTTCATGGCAGGGGCGTTCCATGGCGTCACCGAGGCAGAGGCGATAATAAATGTCGGCGTGAGCGGTCCAGGCGTAGTGAAGTGCGCTCTTTCTCAGATTCGCGGCGCCAGTTTCGAGACGCTCTGCGAAACCATCAAGAAGACCGCGTTCAAGATCACGCGTGTCGGGCAGCTTGTCGCCCAGGAGGCGAGTCACCGCCTTGGCGTGCCGTTCGGCATCATCGACCTTTCACTTGCGCCTACGCCGGCCGTCGGCGATTCGGTGGCGGACATTCTCAAGGAGATCGGGCTTGAACATCCCGGCGCGCCAGGCACCACCGCCGCGCTCGCGCTGCTGAACGATCAGGTGAAGAAGGGCGGCGTCATGGCGAGTTCGTACGTTGGCGGACTCTCCGGGGCGTTCATCCCAGTCTCCGAGGATCAGGGCATGATCGACGCCGTCAATGCCGGTGCTCTCACCATCGAGAAGCTTGAGGCGATGACATGCGTCTGTTCTGTGGGGTTGGACATGATCGCAATTCCCGGCGATACGTCCGCCGCCACCATCTCCGGCATAATCGCCGACGAGGCGGCGATCGGCATGATCAACCAGAAGACCACCGCCGTACGCATCATTCCCGTGATCGGCAAGGATGTCGGCGACACCGTTGAGTTCGGCGGGCTGCTTGGCTATGCGCCCGTGATGCCGGTGAACCGGTTCTCGTGCGAAGCCTTCATTTCGCGCACGGGACGCATCCCGGCCCCTATACATTCGTTCAAGAACTGACGGCTGCGCAAGGTCGGCAAGGGTACGGCGCAGACAATTCCATGCTATGGCCGAATGACCTCATTCGTCTGTGTTGAAATATGGTATAATCAGCAGCCATGAACTGTGAAGAACTGAATAAACGGTATGGTGCGCCGGGACGGATTGTGTTCCGTAATGGTCCGCAGGGGTATCCCGTCGTTGCTCTTGCAAACCAGTATGGAAGCGCTGAGATATCCCTTTTCGGAGCCCAGGTGCTTTCATACAAGCCGACGGGAAATTTTCCCGTTCTTTTTACGCCGCAGAAAGTTGAATTCGGCGCAGACAAAGCGGATCATGGCGGCATTCCAATCTGCTGGCCATGGTTTGGGGCGAATGGTCCGGAAGGGTCGTACGGACACGGCTTTGCCCGCCGCAGTCTCTGGCGAGTGACCGGCAGCGAGTATTCCGAGGACATAACCGAACTCACGCTAGTCCTTGATTGCACAGAAGATACGAAAAGACTTTGGCCGTACGACTTTGAGCTTCAGCTCAAGGTGTCAGTGTCGATGAAACTCAACTTGGGGCTGAAGACCACCAATGCGGGCGATGTCCCATTCGAGATCACCGAAGGCTTCCATCCGTATTTCCTCGTGCGCGACCGTGACGCCGTCACGGTGCGCGGGTTGGATGGATGCGCCTTCTGCGATGCCAGGAATACACGAGAGGCGGATGCTGTCTGGACAGGGGATTTGGTGTTCAATTCGGACTACGACCATGTGTTTACGGTCAAGAAGAACGAGTTTGCGATTCTCGATCCGGGACTGCGTCGCGCAATAGCGATTGCCTCTCGCGGCAATGTGAAGCTGGTCTGCTGGAATCCAGGGGCGGGCAATATGCCGAACCGCAATCTTGGCCCTGATGACTGGAAAAAGTTCATCTGTGTTGAGCCTGCGACACTGTTCAAGGAGAATGCCACAATCAGGATTGCTCCAGGCGAGACGCACGAACTTCTCATGGCGATACAGGCGGTTCCCGAAAAGTGAAGCGTTCTGCGCTCATAGTGACTTCCATCCTCCACTGCACATCCGCACAGGAGACGCTTCGTGTGCAGGATACCGTGGCGGCGCTCCGTCGCAACGGTTGGGCGGTTGATGTGCTCACCCCTGTCGCGAGTCCGATTCTTGCGGCGACGCTTGCGCACGATGTGCGCATATTCACGATTCCGCGTCATCTTCCGTTTCGGGCGTTCGCCATGTTTCTTCGAGGGGTGTCTTTGGCGTCCGTAAGGGACTATACAATACTTCATGGTCTGGATGAAGGAGCCGGTATTGTCCGTGCGATTGACCGTCTAGCCTTCAAGCGCTTCGCATACATAGCCGAGGTTCATCATCCTGAGTTGGTCGGCAGGCGGACCGTGGAGCATGCTTCGGCGGTGATTGTACCGGACGAGGATACGCTGTCCCGTTTCACTACGCCTCCGCCGATTGCGCGCGTCTCTATCCTGCCGGATCCACACGCAGAGCTTGTGGACAATGCGTTTACGGCCGCCGAGTTCACGGCTGCGCTTGACGGGGTCTATACATATGTCTTGCGAACACATCCGGAGATAGAACAATGAAGAGGCATGCCAAGGCTGCATCGGGACGCAGGAGGAGAAAGGGAAAGACAGGTCCGTTGAGACGTTTTCTGCGTCGTTTCTCCATTGCTGCGGTTGTTGTCTATCTTCTGCTTTCGTCTGTCGGGTGTTGGTATGTCAGTCACCCGTGGCAGTGGATATCAGACAATCGCGACGATTTGCCTGCGGTCATCACCAGACCGCTGGAATATTTCGGCGATAGAGCCAAGATGCTTTTCGACGGGTTGGGGGTGACCGGTCACGATGCCGTCTACGAGCTTGACGAACCGCCTCCCTTGAATTCAGTGTTCTTTGCGGGGCCGCCAGTCCGTACGGGAGCTCCGGCGGTGGCGGATGTGCAGATGATAGATCGAGGAGAGTTTGTGGTCGGCTGGTCGCCATCTCTCAGGCATCCGCTCTGGGTGGCGTACCATGTGCCAGCCGAAAAGGCGTACGAGGCAGGGAGACGGCCCTCGTTCCGCGCAGATCCGTCTGTTTCAGGCTCTCCGTCTGCATCTGCGTACAAAGGAACGGGGTATGACAGAGGGCATATGGCTCCGAACTATGCAATAGCCACGCGATTCGGTACCGAGGCGCAGAAGAAGACGTTCTACATGTCCAACGTATCGCCGCAGAAACCAGGATTGAATCGCGGACCGTGGCGCGAGGTGGAGCATCGAATAGCCGATTTGTGGACAGCCAAATATGGTGGCGTGTGGGTGATTGTGGGATGCGTTCCCGGTGATTCGGAAGATTGTCTTCCGTCGGGTGTCGATGTGCCCAAGGCATATTGGCAACTGATTGTCTCGAATTCGTCCGATGGTGTGAGAGCTTTGGCGCTTTATATGCCGAAGGACATACCATTTTCGGCGTTTCCTGTGCACAATATCGTTTCAATCGATGAACTTGAATGCAGAACGGGGCTTGATTTCCTGTCGGAATTGCCCAATTTCTTCGAGAAGCCCATGGAGGCGCATGTTCCCACGCGCCTCTGGCCTGTGCGTTTTATTGATGTGTTTCGTCTGATAGGCCTGCGCTTTTGACGTCCAGACCTTTGTTTCTGATATACCCAGAAGAACGACGGAGCACCTAACATTGCTTTTGACAGTGGGATATGGTATTATTTTCGCCGTTTTGCCGGGTGGAATCGGTTGTCGCCGATGCAGTTGCGGCATTGAAAGAGAGAATGCATGAAAATTCTGAAGCTGATACTTAGCCTGTCCGTCATTTCGGCGATATGCGCCGGGGTGCTCGCCAGCATCAATGATGCAACGAAGGATGCCATTGCGGAGATCCGCAAGAGTCAGGTTCTGGACGCCGCCGCCGAGGTAATGCCGTCCGCTGTTGACAAGGCGAAGGTCGAGCAGGTCGGCGACGGGATGTTCGTCGGCAAAGATGCCGCCGGCAGGATTGCGGGCTATGCGATCAAGGGGTCCGATCCGTCTGGATATGGCGGCGAGATCGTTCTCATGGTCGGCTTCACCCCTGATTTCAGGATTTCCACCTACAAGAAGCTGGTGGCCACGGAAACGCCCGGGCTCGGCACGAACCTGTCCAGTCCAGCTTTCATGAAACAGTTTGCCGGAATGGATGCGACGTCCCCGCTTTCCGTGAAAAAGGACGGAGGCAAGATCGATGCGATTACGTCGGCAACGATAACTTCACGTGCCGTATGCGGCGCAATCAATGATGCCAAAAAGAAAATGGAAGGAATGCTGAAATGAAATTGAACCGTAGAGGGTTTATCAAGGGTGTCTCGTTCGCTGCTGCACCGCTGGTGCTTCCGGGATGTACCGCACTTACTTTCTCTTCTAATGAAAAGATACGCGTTGCGGTCATCGGTCTTGGCCGCATTGCAACGTCTTTTGAGATTCCGTGCGTGCTCAACCGTCCGGATATCGCCCGCATTGTCGCCGTATGCGACCTTGATTCCCGTCGCATTGATCTTGCGAAGTCCAACATCGAGAAAGCCTACCGCGAGAAGGGTATGGCAGGTTATACGGTTGCGACTTCCGCAGACTACAAGGAGATATGCGCTCGCAAGGATGTCGATGCCGTGATGCTCTGTCTCCCCGATTTCTGGCACGCGCTTGTCGCCTCCACCGCGATCTGTTCAGGCAAGGCAGTGTGGCTCCAGAAGCCGTTCACGCAGACGATCAAGGAGGGACGTCTCCTTGCGAATCTCGCCAAGAGGTACAACACCGTCATGCAGGTCGGCTCGCAGCAGCGTAGCTGGAACCAGTTCCAGGGCGTGTGCGAGGCCGTGCAGAAGGGCGTGATCGGCAAGGTCAAGCGCGTTGAGGTCGGCATCGGTCTCGACAAGGCCGGCGGCATTGCCGCTGCTGAGCCTGTTCCCGCCACGTTCGACTATGCCACATGGCTTGGTCCGACGGATCCTACGGCTCCGTACAACTGGACGCGCTGCCACACGCAGGATCTCTCGAAGATCACTTCGCGTCCGGGATGGATTCAGCTTGCTCCGTATGGTTGGGGAATGATCACGAACTGGGGTGCCCACCATCTCGACATTGCCCGCTGGGGACTTGGAGCCGTCGGCCCTGAGGGTGTGAACGGTACGTGCAAGTGGATGGACTTGTCCGGCGGAAAACTCTGGAATGTCCATACCACGTACGATCTCCACTATTCCTTCAACGGCGGATACACTGATGTCCATGTCTGCAACAAGTACCAGAATGGCGTCAAGTTCATTGGCGAGAACGGCGATTGGCTCTTCTGCACGCGCGGCGCTGTGAAGGTCACAGCGTCCGATCCCGATGTGCCGGTGCGACCCGGCCGTCTGCCCGCGATGGCGGTGTCTAAGGATGCTCTGCTCCCCGAACTCAAGCCGATGAAGGGTGCGGCCACGCAGAATCATGTTGACAACTGGCTCGAGGCGGTGAAGGCGAAGGATCCTTCCATGACTGTCACGAATGCTCTTGGCGGGCACCTCTCCACGGCGATGTGCTCGCTTGGCCAGATGTGCATGGAGATGGGGCGCGGCAAGAGTTCGTTCGCGCTGAAGTGGGATGCCGCCAAGGAGTCCACCGGCAACGCCGTGGCGGATGCGCTCATGAAGCCGTTCGCCCGCGACAAGTACGATCTCAAGGTGAACCTCAAGGAGTTCGGCCTTGATTTCGATGAAGTGATGAAAGGTTGATCTTGAGCAGAGACCGTTCATACGATTTCATGTACGCCGCTCAGGCGACCGAGATTCTCCACGCCCCGACCAGGGCGTTGGAGACTTTTGGGACGACTTGCGTGAACTACCATCTGCTTGCGGAACTTGATGACTATCCCGGGAAGATACGTATCCGCGAGGGTAGGCTTCAGGCCAGCAAGCCGGAGATCATCACCCCCGAACGCTACGTCAAGGAGGAGTTCGAGGGGTTTGGCGAGATGGCCCAGCAGTATTACGATTTCCTCAAGCAGAACGAGGATTCTCTCAAGATACTCAAGTACGGCTACCGTCTCAAGCAGGAATCCTTTTCGGAGCAGATCGTCACTGATTCGATGGAGGCGGTGGCGGATCGCGTAATAAGCGGAGTGAAGTCCGGAAACAAGCCGTTCGACACTGTGATAAAAGGGGTCGATGATCCGTGGGATGTGTGTCTCATGCAGTTCTTCTGGCTCCATACGAACGCGTCCGTGTCGCACAACATGCGCGACTTCAAGAATGCGGGGTTGTTCAAATGACAAAGCGCACGAAGATAATCGCAATCGCAAACCAGAAGGGCGGTGTAGGCAAGACGACGACTGTCGTGAACCTCGCCGCCGCATTGGCGCGCAGGAGCCGCACGGTGCTTGTGGTCGATCTAGACCCTCAGGCGAACGCAACCGGTGGTCTCGGGCTGGAAAAGGAGGAGGGAGTATCCATCTATCCGGTTCTGCTTGGCAGCGCCGAGATTGCGGATGTCATCCAGCCTACCGCCTACGACAACCTGAACATCATTCCGTCCGAAGTCGATCTGGCAGGAGCGGAGATCGAGATCGCCCGCCGGGAAGACCATCTTTCTGTCATCCGCGACGCGCTTGCGCCGGTGCGTGAGTCCGGCGTGTTCGACTACATACTTCTGGATTGTCCGCCGTCCCTCGGCATCGTGATGACATCCTCGCTTGCGGCGGCGGATGGCGTTCTCGTTCCGATGCAGGCGGAGTTCCTTGCGATGGAGGGGCTTGGGCTCATCACGAACCTGCTTGAACAGCTTCGCGCAGGTGCGAATCCGAACCTTGAGTTGAACGGTATCCTTCTCACGATGGTGAACATGGTCGCTACTCAGACCAGGGACGTGATCGCCATGGTCAAGGAGAGGTTTGGCGACCGCGTGTACGAGACGACGATTCCGCGCAATGTCCGTACAAGCGAGGCGCCGAGCTACGGACAGCCCGTGATCCACTATGATCCGACCTGCAAAGGTGCCGTCGCATATAGGGCTTTCGCCAAGGAGTTTATCGCCCGTACGCCCACGCGCTTCAATGAAGTCGAGTCGGCTACGGCGGCGGTTCCCGGAGTTGAACCGGCGGCGGTTGGGGCTGCAACTGCCGAAGGTGTGCAGGTGCCGTCGGAGATTCCGGTCGTGGCAGTCGAGACTGAGACCGTAACACAGGAGCCTGAAACCAGTCATGACCAAGTCTCTTGAAGATTACATTGAAGTCGTGTATGTGCTGATACACGAGAAGAACCGTGCCCGCGTGCGTGACATCGCCACTTCCCTCAAGGTGAAGATGCCCAGCGTCGTGAAGGGTATTTCCGAACTGAAGAAGCTTGGCCTCGTCACGCAGGAGCCGTATGGTGACGTGGAGCTTACGGCGAAAGGCCGCCGCATCGCCACGATGATTCTCAACCGTCACAACAAGATACGCGAGTTCCTGATGCTTCTGGGCGTTTCCAAGCGCATAGCCGACAAGGATGCCTGCCAGATGGAGCACATAATATCGGCGGAGACCTTGGACCGCATCCGCGATTTCCTGCGGAAGGCCAAGAAGGGGTCTGCAGAGAAAGCGTCAGGGAATACGGAAGACATGAAGAAATGAAAATGAGCCCGCAACGTCAAGGTTGCGGGTGCTGTCTAGCATACGAAGGAGATATATCATGAGTTGGTTTCTCGGCGGCATTTTGTTTCTGGTCGCAGGGTATTTCACGTACGGCAGGTTCGTCGAGAGGATATTCCGTCCTGACGACCGCAAACCGCCTGCGATAGCCAATCCGGACGGAGTCGATACGCTTCCCCTGCCGCATTGGAAGAACATGCTCATACAGCTGCTGAACATTGCTGGCGTTGGACCGGTCATCGGCGTGATAATCGGCATCAAGTTCGGCAAGGTAGCGCTGCTCGTCATTCCTGTCGGTTGTCTTCTCATGGGGGCGGTGCATGATTTCGCTGGCGGTATGATGTCGTTGCGCAATGGCGGCGCCAACCTGCCGAGACTTGTCCGCAAGTATCTTGGAGGTGCGTACGCGACGGTATTCTCATGGGTGATGACGATTCTGCTCCTGCTGGTCGTGGCGGTGTTCATCAATGTTCCGGCAAACCTGATAGACAAGACCGTCCTTCCCTCCATCTCCTTCTTCTGGTGGGCGATCGCCATAATCTTCGTCTACTACATCGCCGCCACCCTATTCCCCGTGGACAAGATAATCGGCCGCATATATCCGTTTTTCGGGGCGCTGCTCATCATCGGTTCGGTTGCGATCTTCGCCGCCCTTGTCTGGACGGGGATTGCCAATCCGGCAATCCTCTCGGATTGCGCCCATTTCTCGGACTTCCAGGACCGGAACCCGCTTTTCCCGTGTCTTTTCGTGACCATCGCCTGCGGCATAATATCCGGATTCCATGCCACGCAGAGTCCGATCGTAGCCCGTACGATGACCAAGGAGCAGCATGCACGCCCCACCTTCTTCGGCATGATGGTGGCGGAAGGGCTGATCGCCATGATCTGGGCCGCCGCCGCGCTTGCGATGTACAACATCGAGCCGTCAAACCTGAACCTTGCCGGCCCCGTCGTGCTCGGCAACATCACGACGCATTTTCTCGGCAAATGGATGGGCGGCGTCACGGTGTTTGCAATTGTGGTTCTTGCGATAACGAGCGGAGACACCGCCCTCAGAAGCGCGCGGCTGAGCATTTCGGAGATGTTCAGCATTGATCAGGTCAAGCTCTTTACGCGCATCATGACGTGTCTTCCGCTCATCATCATCGTGACGCTTCTTCTCTGGTGGTCCAATCAGAGCGCGAAGACGTTCAACAACCTCTGGAACTATTTCGCCTGGGGCAATCAGATGCTTTCGGCGACGACTCTCATGGCTGGCACCGTCTGGCTGCTCAGGGAGGGTAGGAAATTCGCCTCGCTGGTGACGCTTCTTCCTGGAATGTTCATGACGATGGTTGTCGCCACGTTTATCCTGTGGACGCCCGGCCGGGACGGAATGCCTGTGGGGATAATCCCCGGCGGAGTTTCCATGGTGTCCGCAATCGCGGTTTCCATGTTTGTGTCTTCGGCTTTTGCCTTCTGGGTTGTCCGTCGGGGCAGCAGATCATGAGCTTTCGGATTGCGTTTCTGTCGTTTGCGCTCTTGACGGCGCTTGTGCCGTCCGTGTTCCTTCTTCCGCGGCTTGGTCTGAAACGCCGCACGCAGGTGCTCCTGACGGCGGCGCTGTTTCTCGTTTCGTGCCGTTTTCTGGTGAACCTTGTGTTCGCCGGCAGTATGTTCCATCCCGCCTGGCACCCAGCTGTCGTGTACACATGGGGGACTCTTGATTCTGCGTTGAGCATTTTCCTGTTCATGCAGATTCCCTGCTATCTGTTCTTCCGCCGTCTTTCGGTGAAATGGCGGCGGGTTGTGGCGTTCGCTCTCGCTTCGCTGTCCGTTCTTGTGACTGCTGTGGGTTCGTACGAGTGCGTGAAGATTCCGCGCGTGAGGGAGATTTCGCTCGGCTTCAAGGATCTTCCGCCGGCGTTTGACGGATACAGGATTGCCCAGCTGTCGGACCTTCATTGCTCCCAGATAACGCCGCGTTCGCGGTTCGAGGAGATAGTAAAGCGCACGAATGCCGCCAAGCCGGACATCATATGTCTGACCGGTGATTATGTTGATGGATGGGTTGACCAGCTCGGACACAAGCTCGAACCTCTTTCCGGTTTCAGCGCTCCGGACGGTGTGGTGGCTGTCCCCGGCAACCACGAGTATTACTGGGGTTGGGGCGAATGGCGGCCGTTCCTTCTGGATTGCGGGATTTCAGTGCTTGAGAACTCCTGGACCAACATTGTGCGCGGCTCGGATTCGATTGTCGTTGCGGGCTTGCCGGATGTCGCCGCAGCGACGGCGGTCAGGCGCGGCCCGGACGGTCTGAAGACATACGACAGCGGCGCTCAATTTCCGCACCCCGACCATATGAAGGCTTTTGCCGGTGCGCCAGATGGCGCGTTCAGGATATTGCTTTTCCATCGTCCCCACTCTACGCTTCTTGCCGCCCGCAGCTGCAACGTGAAACTTCAGCTTTCCGGACACACCCATGGTGGCGCATTCCCCGGTCTTGCGTGGCTAGTGTCGCGTTGCAACGAACGCCATGTGCGCGGACTTTACAAAGAGGGGGGACTTCGCCTTTATGTTTCGCCGGGCACTGGCCAATGGGCCGGATTTCCGATCAGGCTCCTGAATCCGTCCGAAATCACCGTCTTCACACTGAAGCGATTGCCTTAGTTAGGTTTAGTCAGACGCATGAAGCATGATATTGTATGTTTCTTTCAATCTTCCGGACGTCATGAAGTGCGGAGACTGGAGGGTGTTTATTCCTTTGTCCGTAAGCATGGCTGGCATGTGCTTACGATAGACCGCGACCAACAGCAGTCGGACATACGCAAAATCCTGGATTTCTGGAATCCTATCGGCTGCATTGTCGAAGGCGTGGTGGGCGAGACGCTTGCTTCGCCTCTGAAATTCGGCAAGATCCCTGTTGTGTTCTGCGATGTGGCACCATCAATCTACGGTAACAGGACATGGGAACGAAGGCGGGCGACGACATTCGTCAAACACGATTCCGCTTCCACGACACGTCTTGCGGTGCAGGAGCTGAAATCTCTGAAACGGGAGAATCTTGCGTACGTGGGATTCCTTGAGCCAACATACTGGTCGAATGAGCGTGCAGCTGCATTTCGTTCGGAAACTGCTGGAGTGGATTGCAGCGCACACTTCTTTCTGCATGACCATGACCGACCATTCAAGGATGCGCTCGATCTCCAGATGAGATTGCGGCAATGGCTCAAGAACCTTCCGAAGCCGTGCAGCATACTTGCGGCGAACGATTTCATGGGAGAGCAGACGCTTGCCGCCTGCTATGAGCTAGGCATAGATGTTCCGCATCAGATGGCGGTGATTGGAATAGACAATGAAGAAATCCGCTGCGAGCATCTGCGCCCGACGTTGACAAGCGTGGAGCCTGATTTCAGAAAAGCCGGCTATCTTGCCGCCGAAGCGCTTTTCGACATGTTGTCCGGAAATGGAAAAGCCGACGGCTATCGCCTGTTTGGTCCTGCCCGCATAGTGCGGCGCCAGTCCACGGCCGTTACGCGAATCAGGAACAGGATGGTGTCTGACGCGCTTGAGATAATACGAGTGAAAGCCTGCAGCGGCATAAAGGCCGCGGATGTCCTTGCTCAGATGGGGGGATCGCGCAGTTCGGCCGAACGACTGTTCAGAAAAGTCACAGGATGTTCCGTGCTGGAGAAGCTGAACGAGCGTAGACTGGAGGAGGTCAAGAACCTCCTTTCTAAACCTGATGTGAAGATTGAGTCGTTTGCGGACTTCTGCGGCTATCGCTCAGGTTCATTCCTGCGCAGCCATTTTAAGAAGATGACAGGAATGACGATGCAGGAATGGCGCAGTAGATTGTAGCCGCTATTTTTGCCTCGCAATTGCGGAAACGTGGATTTGACCGTCGTGTCCAAAACTAAACGCAAGTTCTGAAAGTTACTGCAAGTCTATTCTACAATTCCCGGCAAATTTTTGTTTTTAACACGGGAAGTGCGGAGACGCAGAGTTTTATAAGGTGCCAAAAAAACTTTCCGATGTGCTCTTTTGCCGCGCAGAGATTGATTTAATCTGCCGGTTTTGGTACAATGTAACTTGTTTTTCTGCGTGGATTGTGTCCTTGAACGGAAATAAGAGGCAGAAGAAATGGCAAAGTACCTTGATCCAAAGGCGGATGTGACC
>JAZOAC010000145.1:0-9020 GCA_045595285.1 Kiritimatiellia bacterium
TTCGTGTCCTCCAAATTTCGTCTTAGACTTCCTTCATCCACATCCTCACGGACATAAACTTGTCTTCGACTATCTGATTCCCCCTAACTGGCTCACTGGAGACTTACACTCCAGATGTTGTGTCATGTCCTGCGTACCAAACGCAAAGAAGACAGGCTCAAAGCCTGTCTTCTCCATTCGTAAAGAGGCTTGGGAAAGACCTCCTCCGTTATGCTCACATCTCCGCCATACGACGACGCGAGCGGGCGCGGATGCGGGCGCGCGCAGATTTCTTGCGAGCCTTCACACACGGCTTCTCGAAGTAGCGCGTCTCGCGCAACGTCTTGATCAGACCCTCCTTGTCGAGAATCTTCTTCAGCCTCTTGAGTCCGCGTTCAACGGATTCGCCCTTTTTCAGCTTGAGCTGGATTGCCATTCCTCTTCACCTCCCTTCAGGACTTTTCTCTTTCCTGTAAAGAAAGATCCGGGGAACCGTGAGGCTCCCCGAATTTCTTGCCCTAAATTTACTTGGCGATGACGCGAGCCATCTCGAGAACCTTGTTCGAGTAGCCCCACTCGTTATCGTACCAGGAGCAGACCTTGACGAAGGTGCTGTCGAGCTGGATGCCGGCCTTGACGTCGAAGATGGACGTACGGGCGTCGCCGCGGAAGTCGGTGGAAACGACTGCTTCGTCGGTGTAGCCGAGGATGCCCTTGAGCTCGCCCTCGCAAGCTTCCTTCATCGCAGCGCAGATTTCCTCGTAGGAGGCTTCCTTGTTGAGCTCAACCGTGAGGTCGACGAAGGAAACGTCGGAGGTGGGAACGCGCACGGACATACCCGTGAGCTTGCCGTTGAGCTCAGGAAGAACCTTGCCCACTGCCTTGGCAGCACCCGTGGAGGACGGAATCATGTTCTCGAGGATGCCACGGCCACCGCGCCAATCCTTCTTGGAAGGACCGTCAACCGTCTTCTGCGTAGCGGTTGCAGCGTGAATCGTGGTCATGAGGCCGCGCTTGATGCCGAACTTGTCGTTGAGAACCTTGGAGATCGGAGCGAGGCAGTTCGTGGTGCAGGAAGCGTTGGAGATGATGTCCTGACCTGCGTAGGTCTTGTCATTCACGCCATAGACGAACATCGGGGTCGCGTCCTTGGAAGGAGCGGACATGATGACCTTCTTCGCACCGGCCGTGATGTGAGCGCGAGCCTTCTCGTCCGTAAGGAAGAGGCCCGTGGACTCGACGACGATCTCAGCACCGACGTCGCCCCAAGCGAGAGCGGCCGGATCCTTCTCAGCCGTGAGACGGATCTTCTTGCCATCGACGACGAGGTTGTTGCCGTCGACCGCGATGTCATGCTTGAAGATACCGTGAACGGAGTCATACTTCAGCATGTACGCGAGGTAATCGGGTTCGAGAAGATCGTTGATACCGACCACTTCGATGTCGTTCGCGAAGTTTTCAACCGCCGCGCGGAAAACCATGCGGCCGATACGGCCAAAGCCGTTAATGCCAACCTTGATAGCCATTTTTATACCTTTTTCTTTCTTGATTACCCCTTTGGGACCCTCCCAAACGGAAAAACGAGCGCAAAGTATAGACGAAACCGCCTGAAAAGTCAAGAGATCATTCGATGGAAAAATATCGAATACTACATATTGTTCACGTTTGTCGTGAGGGTTGTGTAGAGGCTCTTGATGATATTGGAGATCATATCATACGACTGGTCGCGCTTGGCCGTGAGCGACTGGAGGTCGATCATGGTCTGCTGCGAAAAGCTGTTCAGGGAGTCCATCTTCGCCTCGATGTCGGTTATAAGCTGCTCCGATGAGGAGTTCGCCGTGTCGCCCGGCACCGCTATGCCCTTACTTTCAAGAAAAGCCTTGTATGTTGTTCCGTCGGAAAACCTCTCAGCCGCAAGGTTCACGCTGCCGCCGGTTGCCTCGACAATCCTCTTCTCGATCTCCGTCAGACGCTCGAGATCCTCGGATGTTTCATTCAAGCTCTCCACGACATCGATAATCTTCGCCTCAAGCTCCGTCGCCCGCGCAAGGCACAGCGCCATCACAAGCTGCCCGATGGACAGCGGACGCGCAGTGCCGTCGGAATTGTTGACTCCGTCGACAGTGTAATAGTTGGCGGTAAGGTTACCCGTGCCTCCAACTCTGCTCTTGTCAAACGACAGATCGAACTCTACCGTACCGAATCCCATTGTTTCATCTCCATTATTGATCATTATCTTCCACAGCGACAAAACCTGCGGCACGACGCATGTTCACTTCGCCCATCGTCTGCCGCCCGTCCGGCGCGACAGTCACGGTCCAGTCGAACTCCAGAGGACAGTTCTCAGGATTCGAGACGCGGAGCGTCACATCGCCATTGTCAAGTTTGCGCAGATCTATCCTGACCTGCGAGTGTTCATTGGCCTGCACTCCATGGATCGCCGCCATGTCGCGCAACGGCGCCAGACAGCCCTGCCCCAGCCCGAGGATCAAGGAGTTGCCCTGCTTCGCATGCCCAACTCCGCACAGTTGCCAGATATAGATGCCCAGCAAACGTGTTAGACTTGACTGATTCCCCGAGTTGTAGTTGGACAGCTGTTTCGCATCCATGCCGACAGGCAGGGACGAGACGGAGGCATCAGACCCGTCCGGAAAATGGAACGTAAATACGGATCCCGGTGCGATCTTGGCGGTGCGACCGTCCGCTGCATAGCCATAGGTCATCCGGTTGAGGTCTTTTGCTAGTTCGCCAAGCGCGGTGCTGGCGTTGCCGCCGACCTTCTGGTAGACCACAGGCTCGAACGGATTGAGAACCTTGTCGTCCGCCCTCATGCGACGCTCGCCCAACGCCACAGAAAACGCGTCCTCGACAGACATGGAATACTTCGACAGAAGCACATAGACCGGCCCCATCATCTCTGCGACCTTCGGGTTCCTTTCAGAATTCTCGTCGACATACCGTTTCACACCGTCCATGATGGCGTTCGCAAAACAGTTTCGCACATTGGAGGCCGGAGTCCTCTCCGTGAACGGAACAGGTGCGTCCCTGCCCATGATTTCGGTGTATGCGGACGCCGCAGTCAGCCTGCCGCGCGAATGGAGACGCAATATCCCCTCCCGGTGCGCAACAAGCCTGTTGAAGAGCATTATGTCGGTTGATTCGCGAAATGCCTTGAGTGCGGCGATCATCGGCCGGCGGAACTCCACCGGCATGGACAGGAGCGAATGCGTAATGCCTGCCGCACCGAATCCCCAGCGGGCAAAATCAAGATACGCATTGCCGGACGCCAACCCCTTCTCGAAATCATTCAATGAAGGAAGACTCCTGCCTGATGCGGCAAGATCATTCAATTCTTCGAATACGAGCCGTTCGACGGTCCCCTTGTAGTTCGAGGGGATCGCCGGTGCATCACCTTTCGACAATGCGTCAAAAGCCTTGTCGAAAGCAGTCATAAGCTCCTTGCAGTGCGCATATGTCGACTGATCGGCAAGAAGCGCCGGATAGAAAAGGAGGCGGCGGGACGGAGCTTGGCCGTTCGCCATAGCGATATAGGCATCCGACGCAGAGCCAAGGATCGCCATCTCGTATCCGGCGATAGACTCGAACATTCTCGTTTCGCTGCCAGTCAGCCCCAGCTTCCCGGGTATCTGCGAAATGTCGTACCGGGCCTTCCCCTCTTCATCAAGAGGCGGCGTAAGCCTGTGGACAATGGCGACGGACACGGCCGCATCCAGCGACACCGTCCCCATGCCGGAGAAGGCGGACGTCGCCAGTCCGGAGATTCTGTCAATCTCCGTCCGCGGCACGCATATCTCCGTCACAGCGTCAAGTCTTGTATCCGGACCCGTCATCATCTGGTTCTGCTCGTCATAGAGTATTCCATCCAACCGGTAGGACGCATCACTCCTGACGATCCAATCCCCGGTTTCGGTCTCGGAGACGGTAAACAACCGCATTCCTTCACCCGACCTGATCAAGTACATCGGACCGTGTCTGTCGCCACTGCACACGGCAGGGGCCGTTTCCTGCGCAATCTTCTCCGTCTCCTGCGAAATGAGGGACATGAGAAGCCATGCCTTGTTCCTGGCTGCGTCATCCAGCCCTGCATACGTTGCACCGGGGTCGCCCGCTACATATCTGGCAACTTCCTCGCGCGCCAGCCTGAAATCGCTCGGCAAGCGGACGCCGTTCGGCAAAACAACCTTCATGGATCGGTTGATGTCCTTTTCGAACATGGTGATTTCGCCCGACGCGAATCTGTGCATGGAAAGGGAAAAATCCTCATTCATGCGCACTTTGCCCTGTTCGTTTATGCGGTTGCGCAGATAGGTGTCTGGATCGACCGATCTATCCGGCGACTCCTGTTGCCCGAACTGGAGCGTCTTCATAAGGTTGCGCCGGGACGAAACGATTCTGTCGCCATCCCGTCCCGCCGAACCGATGTACATCGTCTCGACCGGATAATCGCCGAGCACCTTCAGGGGCATCTCCGAGAAATCGCAGCGGCGATTCCCGGCGTCAATCCGTTCTGTGGGACGTCCAAGCGATTTCTGGAGAGATTCAACCATCGCATCGTATATCTTGATGCTGTTGATCGCCTCCCGGCCGCCCACATCCTCGTAGAAGAGCCGGAGATTCGTCCCCGCTCCGCCTGTCAGCCTGTCAAGCAGCGCCTCGCGGTCAGGCTGCGGCAAGGAGGCCGCGAAATCCCCGTATATGAAATTGAGAGCGCTGAGCATACCGTCCGAATCGTCCAGTCCGGCCCCTTCCGGATAGGATATGCCGCCGTTCGCAACCGTCGCGAACAGACTCTTCAGCATCTGGTGCAGATCCGAGGCAAGGTCGCGTCCGCCGTCGCCCAGCATCCGCACAATGCCCGGGTCGATCCTTGCGGCCGCCTCGTGCAGCGCTTTCATGACGCCGGGTTTGACCACGCTTGACATCGCCTTCATGATGCCTATGCCGCGCGCAATGATGCCGGTGCCGGGATTCATGCGGTCGAGTTCCCGCAGTTCTTCTAGAACAGGGCCCGCCTTCTGCACGAAAGCCCTGGCCTTCTCGGGCGTATCCACCGCATCTGGCCTTCGGGCGAGAATGTCCGCCGCCAGATCGATGGCGTCAGGATCACCGCCGCTCGCCTCGGTGACTGCAGAAAGAGTTTTGCATAGATTGTCGAGCACGAGAGACAGATTGACATTGCCGACATCCCCTCCTGCGGCACTGACGATGCCGTAATAAGCACCGTTCATATACGACATGATGTCTCCCACGTGGTCACGCCATCCCGCCGGAAGCTCCCTGTTGGCGAGGTGAACGGAAAAGCGCTCCAACAGAAGTCTCTTCTGAGACTCGGGCGTCGTAAGAGAGTCAAGATGATCAATTATGCTCTTGATTCTCGAGGAGTTCACATTCTTGCCGTCTCCGACGGCAGATAGAAGTTCAGCGGCCTTTTCCCGGACTCCGAAATACCGGGAATCGGTACACACTGCTTTTTTGATTGCATCCAGCGTCTCTCGATTTACGGCCTTCGCCGCCTTTGTTCCGAAGAAACCCGCTATCGAATGCAGTCTGCCCGCATTGCCGACAGACGCACCGCCGTCTGTCAGGACAACCGTCTTGTTCGAGGCAAGTCCGCGAAGCATATCTACGGAAATGGACATTGATCAGTCTCCTTTCTTTCCACAGGTCCCGTCTGCCGTGTCACAGCATCTTCGCCGCCGTATTGAGTTTAGAATTTCCAATCGCCTTGACGATGTTCGACGAAGTGTTGAACGTCATGTCGCGCCGGTTGATAAGCGTCTGCATGTCGATCATGTCCTCCTGCGCCTGCTGGGTCATGGCCACAAGCCTTTCCTTGATGGCGGCTATCGCCTGCATGCGCCGCTCGTAGGAATCGAGGCTGTCCGGCAATCCGGCGACTCCAACCACGTCCGCAAGATAGGATCTGGCCGCCGCCCAGTCGGACAGCGCCTCGTCGGCAATCTGCTGCATGCAGGTCGCGGCATTCTCCAGCATCTCTGTGCCGACGCTCATCATGTTCATCTTGTTCACGCTCTGCTCCTCTAGCGCGCCCGCGGCGCGGATGCACACCGCCGCGACAAGCTGGGCAACCGTAAGATTGCCGGCCGTCTCGGTGGAATACAGATTTATCGCCTCGCCTCCGGCCGGAGCATATCTGTTCACCGCAATCTGAGTTGACTCTATCGACATTTCAACCTTTCAGCTCTATGCAAGTCTGTGTTATCAATACACACCGGACGGGGAAAGGTTACAGCGGCCTCACATTTTCAGCAAGCGCGACTCATGCAGTTTGACGGCGGTTCGCATCAGGACCGCTCCGCCGTCGATAGGCACGAACCATCGCGAGAACCCCGAAGTATGCAATCGGTGTGGCAATGGCCGCGAGAAGAAACCCTCCGATAAAGAAGGACGCGATCAAATCTCCGGAAAGCTTCATAAGCGTAGCCCAATCCTGATGCGCGAGCACATCGTTCATCGCCCGGGTCACGGCGTCCCACGAAAGCGCCCTGCCTATGATGCGGCTGCCGACCCAGCATTGGGCGGGATAGATGAAAATTATCGTTACCGGATTCGTTATGAGCGTTCCAGTGAGGGCTCCGATCTTGGAACATCTCAACAGAAACGAAAGAGGAAACGCGACATATATCTGAAACCCGAACGGTATCACGCTCCCGATGAATACACCCAAAGCCCACCCGCGGGCGATGAAACCCGCAGGCTTCTGCTCTTTGACGATCTTGTCGTAAAGAGCGGAGAGCCTTTCCTTAATCCAACGCATGCACGAAGAGACCCGACCTCAACTTGGGTTCGAACCATGTGGACTTCGGGGGCATGACCTGTCCAGCGTCCGCTATGGACATCATCTCTTCGACAGACACTCCCTCCATGGAGAACGCAACCGCCGCATCGCCTGAATCGACCTTGGCCGCAAGCGCACTCTCGCCGCGAATGCCGCCCATGAACGAGATGCGCGGATCGGTACGGGGATCAGCCACGCCAAGAACCGGGGCGAGGAACCTATCCTGAAGGAAGGACACGTCAAGCGCGGAAACGGGATCGGACCCTTCAGGCATCTCCCAGGAAAGCTCGTGCCACTCTCCCGCGATGTACATGCGGCAATGGCGTGGACCACCCGTGAAGACCTCTCTCGCCTTTTCAAGAACCTGTGCGGCATCAAGGCCGTTGAGATCGTGGACCAAACGGTTGTACGGCAGTATCTTCAACTGCGACGCAGGGAACACGACAGCCATGAACCATTTGGATTCGCCCTCGAAACCGTGCTCCTTTGCATAGCGGCTCGCCGCAGCGCTGCGGTGGTGCCCATCGGCGATGTAGGCGGCGGGTATCTGCGAGAAAAGCTCCTGAAGCTCGTCAGCAACGCAGGCGTTCCCGGCGGCAATCTTCCATACGGTGTGCTGGACTCCGTCCTCGGCCGTGAAATCGTAGAGAGGCTCGTTGCGGCACGCCTCGGCGACTATGTCGTTGATGGCTTTGCCTGCAGCATTCTCGTCGCGGTAGGTCAGAAACGCCGGACCCGTCTGCGCACCGAGGATGCGAATGTGGTTGGTGCGGTCATCCTCCTTGTCCTGACGGGTCTTCTCGTGCTGCTTGAGTATCCCGGCAAGATAGTCCTCCGTATCGAATACCGCCACGACGCCAGTCTGTGCACGGCCGTTCATTATCTGACGGTATGCATAGAAGGTCTGCTCCGACTCCTGGATCAACGTACCGTCGGAACGAAGCGCATCAAGGGCTTTGCGGGCCTGGGCGTACGCTTCCGGCGAAGAGCAGTCGGTCCCGTCCGGCATATCGATCTCAGGACGGGACACATGGAGAAAACTTTTGGGATTGCCGGAAGCGAGAGCGCGGGCCTCGGCAGTATCAACCACATCATACGGGACGGCAGCAACCTGAGCCGCACATTCCTGCGTAGGACGAACGGCTGCAAAAGGACGTATATTCATTGAACGCTACCTCAGAAAGCGGGGGTACCGAAATACTCGAACCCGACATTGACGAGAGGAAGGAATGGTACATCAGAGGAGCGGATCACATTCACTGCGCCAACCTGTACACCATAGAGGGATTCGCTGCGGTTGATGAGACCGATCTGGAAGCCCGACACGGAATTGGCGACATTGATGATGCCGACCTGAATGCCACGGATGGACTGCGCCTCGTTCCAGAGACCTATCTGGACACCGAGCAAATCAGAACGTCCAGCGGTGTTGTAGAAGCCGATCTGGAAGCCGGTCATAACATCCTCCGCCTCATTGCGGAGAAGGTTGAGCTGGAAGCCCTCAATGTAGCGGCAACGGCCGATGAGACCGAGATCAAAGCCGGTAAGACCCTCACAGGCACCGTAGACGCAGTTGAAACGCAAACCGATCACATCGATATTCTTTGTGGAATTGAACGCGAAGCACACCGGCCAGGGAGCCTTCTCCGCCTTCACTTCACGAGCCGGCTGCTGAACGGCAGGCACTGCCTTAGCTGACTCGGCATCCGCCTTGGGAGCTTCCTGAGCCCAAGCGCATGCCGCAACCATCGCCAAAGAGAACATCATTTTTTTCATTTCGGTATCCTTCTATTTCCTAATGAGCTGAAAACGGGGTGTAGTATATGCTATTTTGCCTTCAAGGGCAATGAAAAAATGCTATGAAAAACGCCAAGTTATCTACACGTCATCTCCAGAAGTAAATGCAAGTTCCACTTGCATTTACTTCCTAAGTTTATTGGGTAGTATTGATAGTGGTGCCTTTTCCCTTCATTCCTTCCTAGGAAGGAAACCTGCGTTTACTTCTGGACATATCATTGCAATCAATCCCTTTGTTGCGCATTGCGCCTCCGGCGCGACCACAAAAACCGGTGGGCAGCGAAATCGCGCTTAATGCGCGATTGAATCGTCGGCAGCCTCTTTCGGCTTGAGACTTACGTCTCGCCGCAAGGCTTCCTCCGATTCACCCTGTCGGGCAATCGCCGCACCACCGGACACGAAACGGCTTCGCCGTCGCGAAAGT
>JAZOAC010000146.1:0-7552 GCA_045595285.1 Kiritimatiellia bacterium
GGCAACCGAGGGTCGGCGCTGCGCGCGATCCGAACGGCCGGAACGCCACGTGCAACGGCGGGAAATGCCGGGAGACAAGGCGGACGGCGCGGAGATGGCGGTGCAGCCGCGACGGACTCGCACCCGATGGCAATCTCGTGATTGCGGAGCGGTGCGAGGACTAAACGGATGCGCCGCAAGCTCCGCGGCTAAACGCCGCCCGGCATTTTCCGCAGATTCGCAGGCACTCAATACGACGCACCTGGAAAACAGACTATTCCAGTTGCCGAAAGGTGAAAATCAGTGCCTCAGCCTTTATTTATCGGGGGCAAACGCATTTTGTCATTCGAAAAATGGGTAAACTCCAGGCAACATCTGCAGCAGTCGGTGCGACCGACGCCCGCCACCAATCCTACGCGTGATCCTTGCCGATGAATTCGCATGGAGCCTTGTGTGCCAGAAGACCGCGCAGGAACTGGACGCCGTACCAAACATGGGAAAGGAACACCCCCAATTCCGTAACCAACCACTTGAACGGATTGAGAGAAACGGTAGTGAACGCCGTCAGCACAGCATAGAACATCAATGGTGAAGCCACGACAGCCGCCTTAGGTCCGAAATCCCCTCCACCAATGAAATCGCGGAAAAGGAAGATCGCCGCCAACGCCAAGAGATAAAGGACGAACAGCGTCGGCACGAAATACGAGAATCTACAGCTTGTCACAGGGAAGCGCTTGACGAAGTATCCACGATGAAATCCATATCTTCCCAGCTGGCGAAGGTGGGCGGCGAAAAGTGGCCGCCTGTGGTGGTAGACGAGCGTCCACGGATCATACACGATTCGCTTCTTCGCCCTGCATACAATATCTTCGCAGAGAAGAGTATCCTCTCCAGGCCAGAAGTCCGTGCGGTATCCTCCTATCAAGTCCAGCACTTCCTTCCTGACGAAAAGATTGCAGCTTGGATAGTCATCGATGTCCCTGCGGGCCCTTCCCCCTAGATAGCGATAGCGGTAATTGCCGGAAACGAAAATGTTCTCGTAGACACGTCCGCCGCACTTCGCCCAGAATCCGTCTCCTGGCGGCGTAACCCCCGGTCCCCCTAATGCACCGATCGTCGGCTCGCCAAAATACTTCACGGCGTTTTCAAGCCAACGGGAATCCGGATAGGCGTCATCGTCGATGAACGCGACGACCTCGCCTCTCGACCTCTCTATTCCGATATTGCGCTTTTCGGCAGGACGGACCTTGCCGGTCGGAATGACCTTCAACGGATATCCGTAATCCTCGGAAATGTCCAGATTGCCATCAGGAAGCACGATAACCTCAAACTCACGATATGTCTGCAGTCTAAGCGCTTCAAGACACTCATCAAGCATCCATGATCCGTTTGGGCATGCTATCACAACACTGATGAACGGATTGTGATCCAAAGGCGGCGGCACCTCCACATACGCATAATAATTGAGAAGTCGCAATCTGTAGAACACTGCGAGCGAATCCATGAACATCTGTCTGACGGTTCTGAAGGATAGTGCGCCGAATCCTTCACCGAACTTAATGGCGACCGGAGCCTCTGAGATTTTCGCTCCACGGCCATAGGCAATGGATAGAAGTTCAAGATCGAACGCATAGGTCTTTACAAGCATTCTGTCCAACGCATCGCCGAGTATCTCCCGCCTGAAGAGTTTCATCCCTGTCTGAGTGTCGGTGACGGGCATCCCGATGAAAAACCTTACAAGGGCAAAATAGACGGAACTGGCGAGGCGTCTGTGCCACGGATACATCACCCGCGATTTCGGATGACGCTTCGATCCGATCACGATGTCCGCACCTTCGCGCTCCATGACCTCGAGAAAGCCGGGAAGATACCCAGGAAGTATCTCCAAGTCTCCATCAAGCAGCAGAACGAGTTCTCCCCTGATCGTGCGGAAACCGGCCCTCAACGCGCCGCCCTTGCCCACATTGCGTTCAAGGATCACCGGTCTGCGAATGTCGGCATCCCCCGTCTGTGCCCATTCAAGCAATGAAGAGGAAGTGCCGTCGGACGAACCATCGTCAACAGGCACGATCTCATAGGTCAAGCCCGTGCGCTTAAGCACAGACTCGACCCTCTCCAGATTCGCACCGATCTTCTTTGAAAGATTGAACGCCGGCAATATGACAGATATCTTTACCAAAGCAATCCCTTGCGCACGAAACGGGCGACCCATCCACCGCCTGGCGCAAGATCAATTTTCATCTTTTCGCCGGCCCTTACGGCTTTGGACGTCTTGACATAATCGGTGGCGTCACGATCGGCATTTACTCCATCTGCGAAGATCTCCGCGCGCCACTTGCCTTCGCCGAGAAATGAAGTCTCGATCTCCATCTTGCATGGTTCCCACGAGTTGATCGCGGCCACATACCACACCTCGCCCTTGCGACGGGCGATGGCAGCGCACTTCTCAATGTTGCCGGGAAGTCCGACCGTCTGATCCCACACGACCGGGACCTTCGCCATGAACTCAAAACATTCACGGTTGCGCAGGTACTGCGTGGGCGAATCGCACAGCATCTGAAGAGGCGCTTCGTACAGAGCCATGAGAGCCATCTGATGGACACGTGTGCCCTGGCTACCGGGTTGAAGGGTGTTTGCCCTGAACTGTTCACGCGTCATGTTAAGCATGGCTCCGGGTGTATAATCCATGGGTCCGGCGCTCATGCGGCAGTAGAGACCAAGAAGATCGTTGCGCATGAAATCGGTGTTGTTCTCCCATTTCATGCACTCAAGGCCGTGTACTCCCTCGTAGTTGAGGATGTTGGGGTACGTACGGCTCATGCCTGTGGGCTTGTGCATCCCATGATAATCTACGACAAGCCTGTATTCGGCGGCGATCTTGGCCGTCTCCTCAAGATAGTTCTCCACTGCCTGGTCATCACGATCCATGAAATCGATTTTGAACCCCTTAACCCCCATCTTGGAGTACTTGGAGAAAACTTCATGCTGACGGCCGACAAGTTGTGGCCATGCACACCAAAGAATGATACCCACACCACGCGCATTGGCATATTTTACAAGATGCGGAACATCTGTTTCGGGATTGATCTCCATAATGCTGAGTTTCTTGGACCATCCTTCGTCCATGATCACGTACTCGACTCCGAACTCAGCCGCGAAATCAATGTAGTATTCATATGTGGCGGTATTGCACCCGGCACGGAACGGGACTCTCGAAACGTTCCAGCAGTTCCACCATTCCCATGCGACCTTGCCTGGCTTGATCCATTCGGTGTTCTTGAGCTTGCACGGCGTCGCAAGCGCATATACAATATCTGCCTCGCAAAGCTTGCTTTCAGATTCCGCGAGCATAAACACACGCCACGGAAACGTACGCGTTCCCGCAGTTTCCGCGAGGTAATCTGCACGTTCCTTCACCCTGATATGGCGAAGCGGCCTATCGGGGCTTCCAATCTCACTCCCGTTTCGATGCTCAACTTTAGCGGGATAACGCGCCATGCACGCCTCAAGGACGGTTCTATCGCCTGCCGCACGCTTCATGTTCCATCCAGGATAATCAAGCAAGTCAGATTCGGAGACGCTCATTACGGAACCGTCCGAATATTTCAGGATAAGCGGCAGATATACAACCTGTCCGCCGCTCGCCATATCTGACATGTTAGTGACGGTCGTGTAGATTGACTCCCAGCTGCACTGCAGAGGATCACCATGATCCCTACAGTATGCGGCATATGCGGCAGACACTCCATCCGGGAAAGCTACGCCCGCCATCTCATTCAGCACCTTCACTCGGCCTGGAAACGCTGTCTCGAACCTGTACGCGACACCATCATTCCTTGCGACGAGCACAACGCGCCAATCACCATCAAATGCAACGGTGGTTCTGTTCGCCGACTCGTCTATAAAGGACTTCTTGTATATCGGAGTGTCGATCTTGCCCGTGAGCGTCACCGTATCTATTGAAGAAACCTTGGCCGACCTTCCAAGCACGCCTCTCCCTTCAATCTCCATGGAAAGACGGGTCGGGGCGATCCGCTGCACCCCGGACCGATACACAGAATAGGAAAGGACCGGATCCGTATCAAGTCTTATCTCATTTTTGCCGTCAGGACTCTTGACGCTGACAGTCTGCGCAAAAACGCAAAGACCGAACCCAACGACTGCTGTACATGCGATTTTCTTCATGCGTATCTCCTTATTTCACATACAATTATTACTCCAAGACAATCCACATCACTGCGACTGAGATTATGTCTGTTGCGATTTGCCGCTACCTCACGCGACGGATCGCGCCAAACTTGCAGACCTGCGAGCACTGCCTGCAGCCTGCGCAGAGCGATGCGTCGATCTTCATCTTGAAGCGTCCGGGCGCAGACTCCTCGCCGCGCGTGATGGCCGGGCAGCCAAGCTTGAAGCACATTCCACATGACTTGCACTTCTCCTGGTCAACCTCGCAGAGCCCTTCCTTTGTGAGCTTCGCGGCGATACGGCACGGAGCATACGCAACGACGAGGGCGCCTTCGTCGCCATCCATCGCATCCGTGAGAACCCGCTCAAGCTCGGGCAGATCGTCCGCAGAGACCGTGACGACCTTCTTGAGACCGCAAGCCTTCGCCAGTTCCGAAATTTCGGTCACGGGCGCAGGATCGCCGGCGAGCGTCTTGCCGGAGCCGGGGTTCTCCTGGTGTCCGGTCATGCCCGTGATGCGGTTGTCGAGGACGATCGTCGTCACAGGCGTGCCGTTGTACTGGGCGGAGAGGATTCCGGTGATGCCTGAATGGAAGAACGTAGAGTCGCCGAGAATCGCGCAGATGCGTCCCTTGAATCCGGCCTTCTTCATGCCGGCGGCGTTTCCGATGGAGGCGCCCATGCAGATTGTCGTATCCATAGCGTTCAACGGAGGGAACGCACCGAGCGTGTAGCATCCGATGTCGCCGGTGACCGTAGCGCCTAGCTTGTTCAGCGTATAGAACACGCTTCTGTGCCCGCAGCCCGCGCAGAGCACGGGCGGGCGCGTGGGAAGCGGCTCTGCAGGTGCCTCGGGCGTCTTGGGCGCGGGGACATCCTTGAGTATCTCGTGGCGAAGCGCCTGGACACGGTCGGGATTCAGCTCGAACATGTTCATCTCGGTTTCGTGTTCGACGACCTTAATGCCCATTGCGCGTATCTGCTCTTCAAGGAACGGATCCAGCTCTTCGACGACCAGCAGTCGATCCACACTCTTCGCAAAGGACGCGATGAGGTCGCGCGGGAGCGGATTCGTCCAGCCGAGCTTCAGCACGGAGAACTCGGGGAACGCCTCCTTGACGTACTGGTAGGCGACGCCGGACGTCACAATGCCGAGGGAGCTGTCGCCCTTCTCAATTCGGTTGAACGCCGATTCGGAAGCCGCCTTGGACATCGCCTCCGCGCGCTTCTGGGCGTTGAGACGGTGTCCGCGGGCGAACATCGGCACAGGGATAGTCTTGGCGATGTTCTTCCTGTACGGAATGAGTGGATGCGGGGCGGGATTGAACTCGCCGAGCTCAACCAGCGAAGAAGAATGCGACGTGCGCGTGGTAAGGCGCAGAAAACACGGCACCTCGTACTTTTCGGATATCTCGAACGCCGCCTTCGTCATGTCATACGCCTCCTGCGAATCGGAAGGCTCGAGCATGGGCGCGCGCGCGAACTTCGCGAGATTGCGGTTGTCCTGCTCGTTCTGCGAGGAATGCATGCCTGGATCGTCCGCGACGCACACCACCATGCCGCCCGTCGCACCGACGTACGTGAACGTCATGAGAGGGTCCATGGCGACGTTGAGTCCGACGTGCTTCATCGCGGTGAGCGCACGTGCGCCCGCCATGGATGCGCCGATGGCTGTCTCCATCGCGACCTTCTCGTTCACGGCCCATTCGCACTTCACGGTATCCTTGAACTTCGCCACATTCTCGAGAATCTCGGTGGACGGCGTACCGGGATAGGCACTTGCAACTACACATCCGGCACTTGCGGCACCGTGGGCGACAGCCTCGTTGGCGGAAAGCATCTTCTTCATCTTTATTTCTCCAGCAATATGATTTTCTTTTTTCTGCGGACTCAAATCCTGGCGAGCGCCTGCTTGAGATCGTCTATAAGGTCATCGGGGTCCTCAAGTCCGACGGACAGGCGAATGAGATCCGGCGGGATTCCGGCGGCCTTGAGCTGAGCGTCGGTAAGCTGGCGGTGCGTATGCGAGGCCGGGTGAAGCACGCAACTCCACGCATCCGCGACATGCGTGACGATTCCGATGAGCCTGAGCGAATCCATGAACTTGATGGAGGCCTTGCGCCCGCCCTTTATGCCGAACGTCATAACGCCGCAGGGCGAGGGGCCGTCGAACTGTTTGCGCAGCAGCTTTCTGTACGGGGAATCTGGAAGTCCGGCGAAGTTCACCCAGGCAACCTTTTTCTGTGCCTTGAGCCACTTTGCGATCTTCAGCGCGCTCTCGGCATGCCGGCGGATCCGCACATGCAGCGACTCCAGCCCAAGATTCAGCAGGAATGCGTTGAACGGGGAGGGAATCGCTCCGAAGTCGCGCATCAGATGGGCGGTGCACTTGGTGATGTACGCAAGCTTGCCGAACGCCTTCGTGTACGAAAGGCCGTGATACGACTCGTCAGGCTCGACAAGGCCGGGGAACTTGTCGGCATGCTTCTCCCAGTCGAAGTTTCCGCTGTCGACGATGCATCCACCCACCTGCGAGGAGTGTCCGTCCATGTACTTGGTGGTGGCGTGCGTCACGATGTCGCACCCGAAATCGAACGGGCGGCAGAGGATCGGGGTCGGGAACGTGTTGTCGATGATCAGCGGTACGCCGTTCTTGTGCGCGATCTTCGCGAACTTGGCGATGTCGAGCACCACGCCGGACGGGTTTGCGACGGTCTCACCGAATACGCACTTGGTGTTCGGACGGAACGCCTTCTGTATCTCCGCCGGAGTTGCATCTGGATCGACGAACGTGAATTCGATTCCGAGCTTCTTGAGGGATACCGCAAAGAGATTGAACGTACCGCCGTATATCTGCGCGGAGGAGACCACATGGTCGCCGGCGTTGCAGATGTTGAGGACGGCAAATGTGGACGCCGCCTGTCCGGACGAGGTGAGGATGGCTGCCACTCCGCCTTCAAGGGCGGCGATCTTCTTGGCCACCTGGTCATTGGTAGGGTTCGCAAGACGCGTGTAGAAATATCCTGCAGCCTTGAGATCGAAAAGATCGCCCATCTGCTGGGTCGTCTCATACTTGAAAGTGGTGGATGCATAGATCGGCACCTGGCGTGGTTCGCCCTTCTTGGGCGTCCATCCGCCCTGCACACACAGCGTATCGCGTTTCATTTGGCTTTCCTCCTTGAAATAAACGAGAATTATATCATAGAATTAGTCGCCACTGAGAACAAACAACTTCTACCCTGGGAAACTCAGTTCCCACACCTCCACAATGGTCCCAAACGCCAATAGGTGACAATATTTCACCATTACCCGAGTCGGAGGGAAATAGGCCTAGACCGACTCCAACATCTTAAACAGAGATGCTATTTTCCTGTCTGCGGTGTTG
>JAZOAC010000147.1:0-40093 GCA_045595285.1 Kiritimatiellia bacterium
GCCAACAAAGCCATGGGAAACGAATGGTTCAGGAATCTTGGCTTGATACCGTTTGCACTACCGAAAAGTTGAAACCGCGGAGTGCCATAAAAGGCACGCTCCGTGGTGTGAGAGGGGGAGAAAACTCCCCCTACTCGATTATTCGCATAAGCCTTTGGTCGGGCTTCGAGGGAGTGCGTGAAGAGGAAGCGCGCTCTTTTTTCATGCATGGATATTGTGTCCGCGAATATTTCAGCGCACTGACACAAAAACGCATGAAAGCAAAGCCTTTTATAAAATGGGCGGGAGGCAAAGGACAACTGATTAAACAGTTGGACAGCCTCTTGCCAAATGATTTTTCAGAACGAAAGGATATCACTTATATCGAACCGTTCGTTGGTGGTGGGGCTATGCTTTTCCACATATTGTCGAAATACCCGAACATTAAGCGGGCCATCATCAATGATGTAAACAGCGATTTAGTGTCATGCTACAGAATCATCAAAGAGAACCCAGAGAGCCTGATTTCAACATTACACAAAATTGAACGCCAATACAAATCTTGTGATTGCGAAGATAAACGGAAAAAGATGTTTTTGAAAGCAAGGGAACGTTACAACACCCGCACTGAGAATGAAATAGATATTGCAGCTCTATTCATATTTCTCAATCGCACCTGCTTCAACGGACTTTATCGGGTCAATTCTAAAGGACTTTTCAATGTTCCTTTTGGAAGAGCTGCCAATCCTCTTATTTGCGACGAAGCAACAATCCGCGCAGACAATGATTTGCTACAGAAAGTCACAATCTGCCAAGGAGATTTCACGAACACAGAGAATATGCTGAAGGGAAATGCCTTTTTCTATTTTGATCCGCCATATCGTCCATTAACACAAACGTCATCCTTTACTGCCTATGCGAAAAACGGCTTTGCCGATGACGAACAAGAGCGACTTGCGAATTTCTGCCGTAAACTTGATAAGCGTGGCAAGCGATGGCTTTTATCCAATTCAGATCCACATAATACAAACCCTGACGATATGTTTTTTGATGAACTATACAACGGATTTAACATTCATAGAATATTCGCGTCTCGGATGATCAACTCTAAAACCTCCGGACGAGGGCAGATTACAGAACTGGCAATAAGAAACTACGAAAAATGAGGAAATTATGGTAAAAGGTGGCATCGGAGGCGGCAATACTCGAACTGGGCTCATTTACGAAGGCAAGGTTGATCTTGCAACGTTTCTCTCTATGCAAAACGGATATTCTGTAAATGGGACAAAAGTCTATTACAAAGGGGAGCAAGTTGCACTCGTTTTCAAAAAGCATGAATTCTACACATTCCTGAACGAGAACGGAGTTGACTGGCGGGAGTATCTCTCCTGTCGTCTTTTACCTGACAACTGTATCTATGTAATAATCAACAACACGCTTTTCATTATCGAGGTCAAACATCAATGTACACCTGGAAGTGTTGACGAAAAATTACAGACATGTGATTTCAAACGAAAGCAATACAGGCGGTTATTATCACGCCTAAACATCGAGGTCGAATACGTATACATACTTAACGATTGGTTTAAAGACAAAAGATACAAAGATGTCTTAGACTACATAATCAGCGTCAATTGCCAGTATTATTTCGACTACATTCCTCTTCACAAATTGGGTCTTCCAGTGCCGGAGCAATAATGACAATTGCAGAATACAGACCCAGTACCGACCATGACTTCACACTCTATCATGGTGATGTCATAAGTACGCTTGCCAAAATCCGGCAGCATAAATTCGATATGATTTTCGCCGACCCGCCATATTTTCTTTCTAATGGCGGAATATCGGTGCAAGCGGGGAAAATGGTATCGGTCAACAAAGGAGAATGGGATAAATCTCAAGGAAGACGTGCAGATAGACTTTTTACATTCAACTGGCTAAAAGCCTGTCGAGAAGTAATGACAGAATCTGCGACTATATGGGTTTGCGGAACTTTCCACAATATTTTTACTGTAGCGGATGTCCTATCCGAACTAAATTTCAAGATGCTCAATGCCGTAACATGGCAAAAGACAAATCCGCCGCCAAATCTTTCCTGCCGCTATTTCACACATTCGACCGAGTTACTTGTCTGGGCGCGAAAAGAAAGACGCATTCCCCACTATTACAACTATGATCTGATGCACAAAATAGCCGATAACAGGCAAATGACAGATGTATGGCGGATGCCTGCGATCGCGCCGTGGGAGAAAACATGCGGGAAGCATCCTACACAAAAACCTCTCGCACTCGTTGTAAGAGCCATACTTGCAAGCACAAAGGAACACGATAGGATTCTTGACCCATTCGCAGGAAGCGGCACAACCGGCATCGCGGCACGTCTTACAAACAGAAGTTTTACAGGTATAGATATTGAGGCAAAATATCTTTCCGTCGCGGCACAACGTCATGAATTACTGCCGAAGTTGCGCCGAGTGTGGGCATCAAAGATTCCTGATTTGAAAATATTATCTTAAACCGCTAACCTTCACACATCTATTATTCCCTTGCAATATCAAAATACCAAGTTAGACTAATAGAAATGATTATTATTATTATGCAAGAAATTAAAGCACATATATTTTTCCAATGAGGTCTAATCCAAACCAATGGAAACCTCAGTACAAGTAGAATAGCGAAAATCATCCCTAACACCATCGCATCTAAGAACCTTCCCATTCCTCTTTGATTGTAGTCGTCTTGCACTCCAAGATACCAGATAACCACCATGACACAAAACGAAAGAATATCTATCCACGAGCACGGATTCCTCCAGGCTCGCTTTATCAACTTATGAGAAACAATAAACAATACTATCATAGGAAGAAGAATCCAGCCTCCCCAAACACCGAAAAGCATCAATAGGCACATCAAGTTTTCATAATTCTCTACCATTATTTAATCCTTCCTTGCCTTAAATTACATTTACATCTGATTTTTAAATCAAGTAGTAATTTATAATATTCGCGCCGCAAGTCATCGGCATAATCCTGACAGTTATATTGTCCATTTGACCGACCTCCACGAGTAGCTAATTCATATGGGAGAGGTGTAACATTTTTAACAGCTTCACGCATTACACAATCATTATACCCGCTATCTATCGGAATATATTTATTGAAAAAGTAAAAATCATCCAATCCTGGATTGTTATTTCCAAGAGGTCTATTAAAAAAACCTATATTTACTGGGTTTCCTCCATCTTCAAAAATTAGTTGCTCATGAGCAACAACCCAATTTCGTTTTTTGAAAAATTTTGAATTTGCGAACCACACCCCAGTATTCAATGTAAAACCCGAATTTAACGGTCTATATGCAAAATACGCTCTTCCATCCTTGTCGTATCGGCTCACTGGATCGTTTCCACAAAAGCCATACAAATTCACTCCACCATCCTCCTCAATGGGATCACGGTTGAGCCAACGCATGAGGATAGGATGATAAAAGCGATAACCATAATAGTAGAGGCCAGTCTCTACATCAATGTATTTTGTCGAGAAACGATGGCGGAAGAGGTCAGCGAGTGCGCCAGATTTGGAGATGAGTTTACCGAAAGCATCGTAGGTGTACGATGCTACAATATTTCCGATGGAATCAACATACTTTGTGATGTTACCGTTATTGTCGCAGCAAGGAATATAAAGTTCGAGTTGAGAGTTGGAGTTCGAGACTGTAAGGTATAGTAACCCACCGACACCTCCTGCACCTTGAAGTGAACCAGAAAGGTCTTTACCCCAATAGTATTTGATTGTTGATGTCGTTCCGTTGGTATAGGCAATTCGCTCTTCTATGAGATTCCTATCGTCATAGAAGAAGGTCGTTGTAGATGCTGGTGTAACTTTCTTGACTCGCCAGGATTGAGCATCGTAGTGATTCGTGACAAGCAGAACGCCGTTCGACGAAACTGTTTTCAGACGACCAAAGGAATCGTAGGCAAATGCGTAAACTCCATCGGAAAGCAGGTTGCCGTCTAAATCGTATTGGAACTGGCTGTACTGATTAAGGCTATTGGCAGTAAAAGATGTCGAGTTTCCTATATCGTCATAGGCATACTCTGCTGCAACACCCGAAACAATTGCCCCTGTAACCTCACTGCGCTCATTATATCCGAACGCATCCGAGTTACGTACAATCGGCCGATTTAGAGCATCGTATCCGTATGAAAGACCTTCAATCTGAGAACCATTCATCGCAGAGGCAATGTTCATCAGCAATCCTCGCCGATAGGTGTCTCTGACCGTATTGCGAGAGAATGTCCGGCCATTGGCAAGAGTAACTGTATATCCAATATCCAACCTATCAGGCGAATAGCTGTATTCAACCCTTGCCAATTCATTCGAGAGACAGATAAGCTTGCCATCATCAGCGTATATGAAATGCATTCCGTTGTTAAACAGGATACGCCCCTGACCATCAAGCGAACGAGTCACCGTAGCCATGGAGCCGCTTACCATCCATATTTCATTTGTCGCAAGACCTGTGTTTGCAAGAGAATACTGAACCGAAGCAACATTGTTTACTTCGGAAGTTACACGGCCAAACTTATCTCTCGCATACGAGATGTTTTCGGTATCATCACTATTAAGCGTTGCTATGACTTCGCGCCTTTCATTATAAACATTTTCCGTCCATCGTCCGCTTGGATATGTCGTTCTGAGCGCAAGTCCATCCGGAGTGTAGGTATAGACAACAATTGACCCATCAACATAGATCTTTGAAGTACAAAGTCCTGTTGCAGAATCGTAAGTCCAGCTCGTCACATCCCAGGTCGCGCCGTCTCGCGTTGTCGCAAGTGAGGTGCGGCGATTCCGGGTATCGTACGTGTAGCGGACGGGATAAGTTGCACCCCATTCGGCTGTGATGTTGCCGAACGGATCGTAAGAGCGAAAGATTGTGTTGCCAAGTTCATTCGTTGTCTCAACACGGTTACCAAGCATATCGTACGAATAAGATTCCGTTATACTATCGGCAATGTTCGTATATGTATGAGTTGAAAGAAGATCATCGTTTGCGGCATAGTCAAACGATTGATACGGCAATGACTCCCCTTGCCCAATTTTACGGAAGGTGGAAGCAATACGTCCAAGCGCATCGTATGAATTTGAAACAACGCTGCCAGCTGTTTCGGACGAAAGGACGATTCCATAACATGAATGATTAACGACCATAGGAGAGACGGAAGATGTAATGGTTTCCGTTTCGATATTTGTCTCCGGATCAAACGAGACGATGGATTCTGTTGTCGTTTGCGGCGCGTTGGGGACAACGCGCCCTACCATTTTTATCGTATGACGTCGGCAGTTCTCGGAAAGACCTGTCAAACGTTCGCGCGTAATAGTGCAGCTATTCGTTGCCGCGCCGAATATCCGTTCCGTTGTTACTCGCCATGTGATGTTTGATGCGTCAGTTTCGTAGGATGTGTCCGCTCTTGTAGTAATACCATCTTGCAAAACACCGACTTGATTTCCACAACCGTCATAAAGAAATACCGATTCTCGCGTTATATTTCCTGCGACGAACGTCTGTCCTGTCATACGAAGAGAAGCCCCATTATAATGATAGGTGACCGTTCCCAATGCCGTCTCCCGAGTAACAAGCCGTCCCAAAAGGTCGTAGGTAGATACGGAGTTGGTGACGATGCCGCAATCGGATGATTCGGTTACAACGTAGTCAATGCGCTTGCCATCGGCGGCATAATCGGTGAAGCGGCGTTCCTCTGTCCATGCGGTCGCCGAGGACGGCGACCCTCCCAACCATTCGCGGCGCATGGACGAGCCGGCACCGAAATATGTGCGGCTCTTTGTCGTCAAAACTTCTACACCATTCGTGAATATGGTCTCCGAGGATTCAATTGCATCACCAAGAATATCCGTCTGCGACACCGTCTCTTTTCCACGCTCATCGGTACAGATTGAATAATCACTGCCGCCGTATGGATATTTTATTTTTAACGCAGAGGAGCAGAGATGCGGAGGTGTGCAGAGATTTGTACTTGTATTTTCACCCCCTCTCTGCGTTTCTCTGCGACTCTGCGACTCTGCGTTAAAATCCGGGTCCTCTGCTTCTCCCGGCGCCGTCCCTACGCACACGACCGTGTTTGTCTCACGTCCAAGAGCATCAAAGAAGTGTTGCGTTACACGATATTGCCCATTGGTTGAGATATCAGCAAGCCACACATCTTCCTCCGCATTGTAGAGGTGGTCAGTTCCGGTCTTTGCGGAGCGCAGCGTCTTGCGTCCTTCGCGATCCTGTCTCCACAAAAGACGGCAACAGGAATAAGCGTTCGTCGTGAATGTTCCATCGAGATAGGTTGTAGACCTAAGACGATTCTTCTCATCATAGGTAGACTCTTCTCGCGAAATGATTGCATCATTCAATGTCAGATGTTCAGAACGGCGAAGCACCGTACCGTAGGTAGTATCCTGCTCGATGGTGAGATATGAGAGATGAGAGATGGGAGATGAGTTAAAAGTTGAAGGCTGTGTAAATTTTCTTGTTTCACAAGTGAGAACGTTGCCGTCGAGAGAACATGAGTTGACCGTCAAAATTCCATTCTCATCAAGCGATTCAGCAACCGCATCACGCATCAGAAGCGGAGTTCCAAAGCCAGTGTCTGCGTAGATGATTTCATAAGAGTATGCACATAACTTGTTTTTGACAGGATTTACAGGATTAACAAGATTTGCATTTCCCAATCCTGATAATCCTGTTAATCTTGTTAATCCTGTCAAAAAAGAATCTTCCCCTGTCTCGCGCCATGTTTCTTTCTTAATGGCTTCATAGCCATTGCGCGTAAGGCGCGTATAGCGTGTCCATGTGCGGCCTATAATTGTCGGTACACCATTCACGATAACATAGCGTGTTTCTTGTCTTGCCTTCGCTGCATCATCTCTATGGCAATCATCTCCATCAAAGGGCGAATAATCCTTGACGGTCACGAATGCGTTCTCGAGGGATGAAGCGTTACAAAGCACATTCGAGTCTATGTACGGGAAATCGCCTGGGATGTTTGCATTGCCGCGCTGCTCAACCCGTAGCGTCTCATGTCCTTTTTCGTCGAAGTCCGTGTAGACCCACGCACGAGCATTTCCCCAAACAAGGCGCGGCTGACCGTGACGGCCCGAATGAGATGGGTCGTTCCAATAGTCAGCGTGTGTGTAAACGGTATTTCTGCCGGTTGTCTCTTCGCGGTAGACTTCACGCATAACGGCATTGTCGCATTCGCCGATACGCGTCTTTTCCGTTGTCACGCGCCTTAGAATATTTCCGTTGGCATCTGTCGTTTCCAATGTCTCACGCTTAATGCCATCACCATAGTCATAGAAATCATCTTCAATGTAAAGCTGTGTACCGATGCCGGCAATGTTGTCAAAGCGCATCCAATCGCCATCTTCATTGCAGGTGTACGTCTCATCCGTCATGACATTGTTCTGACGGCTAATCTTCCGAAGTCTCACTTTAGCATCGTCGCCATTGACATTCGTGATTTCCCATGTGTGTTCGAGCTTCCCGGTATCGTTTTCGTAAATCGTAATAGTGACGCCGTCTGAAATATCCTGAATTCTAAGATCACGTCCGCGTCGGTCAGACGAAACAATCCGCCTGACTCCGTATGATGTCATGTCTGAGACAGTGGCAGACGGATGGGAAAGTACATTAAAGATCGACTTTGATATCCAAAGAGGCTCATCAGTTGAGAACCAGACAAAGCCTGCAAACTGTCCCTTAACCGGATTTCCAAGAGGAATGCGGAACTTGAGCGAACCAAGATCGGGTCCTTCCATCGAATCGCAATTGCCGTTCGAGCAGTCCGTATCGCAGCTGTCACATCCATCCCCCAGATAATCTTCACTGTATCCGCCCCCGCAACCGGTGTCGTCGTATGTGTGTTCGGGAGAATCCGACCAGACTTCTATGCCGTCGACATAGACGTAACCTGTATCATTCTTAACATCCGTCGTAACATAGCCGCTATCCGTTCCCGCCGTTACGGCAACTTCGCAGTCTCCTTCATGATATCCGCCGCCGTAATCCCGATACCAGCTCTTGCGCAGGCATTTGGAATCAAGCGGATAGGACTCCTCCTCGTAGTAATAGCCGCCCCAGTCGTAACCCAGCCCATCGTATCCGCATCCGTGTCCATGACACCCCCACGAGGCGGATGGATCGAGAACGACAATCGCGCCACCGCCCATACCTCGACGGGTTCTTCTAAATGTGGACGAGGTCTGCACACCAAGGGAGAAGTCTGGAAAATCGAGCGCACCGGGGCGACCCACATTTATTGTCCCGCCCGTCATATCGCCTGTAAAACCGAAGTCCGCATTGTATTCGGACATCTGTTCAAACATGGACATATCACATTCGTCTTCTCCGACAGGAGCTTTGCAGGGACGCTTGGAATGGTCAATGCCAAGACGAATGACGGAATCTGAACCATCGGTGAAAACTTGGAATCTCTGTCCGCTTTTTCCTGTTATTTCCTTCCCGCCCTCGACACGAAATTCGGGAATGTAGGCAATGAGATGAATTGGAGTGGGAGAATAGACCGTGTGCGCACCAGTCGCACGTAGACGGAGCGTGAGCGCGTAAGGAACTTCATTTGTGGATAGCGGAATGCGGAAACTGTCTCCGATAGGTGAAGCCCTAAGAACCCCAGAAGCACCCTCATCCGTCTCCCACTCAAGTTCCATGCCAAGAAGGTTCCATGGGGCGGCATTCGTCGGCGCGGCGGAGAGGAAGATCTGCTGCCATGAGCTCGTTCTTCCAATGGTGAACGTGCGCTCCCAGACAATTTCCGGTGCATTCGCTGGCCTGTCGGCGGCGAATGCATTAAAGAGTTGCCACGAAGCGATGTTTCCAGACAGCGTCATTTGCAGAGTTGACGCGCCATTCGTCGGATTGATTCCGGCGAGCATTTTCTCCTGAAGTGTAAAACCGGTTTCATCACGATTTGTTGCAGAATGGGTTTCCGCAATGCTTCCAAACCAATGATCCTCGTAAGCATCGGGGATGCCGTCCTGATCTGCATCTGCAAGGGAGGTTTCGGTCATCGGGTCAGGATCGGCTCCGTCCACGAGACCATCGCCGTCAGAGTCTCGAGAAGCAGGGTTACTTCCTGATGCGACTTCGTCACCGTCAGAGAATCCATCATAGTCGGAGTCTTTGGAATTCGGGTCCGTGTGATAGACAAACAGCTCATCTTCGACTGTCAGCCCGTCACCATCCTGGTCGCTTCCCGGCGAATCAGCTGGATTAAGGCGATAGAATGTAAGGGAAGTCAGGTTCGTAAGAGCAGAAACATCGACAGATTCGAGAAGTCCCTCATTGGCCGCACCGATGAGGATATTTGTTACGGCTTCCCCATTCCATAGGCCTGCACGGGATAGGTCGTAGCGATAAGTAAAATTTCCATTGGGCCAAAGCTCCATCTGGAAGCTTGCAGGTGCATTTGTTTCACGTCCATAGAGAACATTTTGCCACGTCAACTTAAGGCTATTGAGAGAGGTGATATGATACCAGAACTGAGAGGGTCTGTTCGTCTCCTCTATGAGATGCCAATTTGCCTCTGGCACAATACCGAGCAAGGTCTTAAATGGCGCAAAATATGTATTTGTGGAAGAAGGAATCGGCATCACCTCACCGTAAGAAAAAACACGCAAACGTTCCACTTCATTCGTTCCAAGAAGAAACGACCAATCATCTGTGGATGGATATTCCCAGTCCCTTGATGCGCCGAATGCAAGCCAATCCGGATTGATAATCGCGTCTTCTGGTGCGTTAAAATCATGCATCTCATTTGTTCCAATGCGTGTTAAGACAAATCCTCTTTCGAAATCATCTTGGGTGAGAGTCGCAAGTGTGATAGTGTGACTTTGTTGAATGTTGCCAGTATTGCCTTGTTGAATATTGCCAGTGTTGCCAATATTGCCAGTTCCATTTCCCAATTCCCAATTTTTTATTTCCGCTCCGTCCCCCAACTGGCAATTGGTGTTGGTAATTGGCAACATCGGCACATTGGCAACATTTCTATTCTTCTCTTCCAAAGTCGGGAACGCCGTGTAAGTTGCCCATGCGCTACATGCAATAAAGAGTGCAACAAGCGGCCATCCATATCGTTTAGCTGCGGCTTTCAGGCGTCCAATATGTTCGTATACCTTGAAACAAACAACTGTCAGAATGAGTGCCGACAGCGCGGCAAAACACGCCCTTAACAGGAAGCATTCATAAGCCGCTTTAAATTCCAAGATATCCATCACTACCATTCCTTTGACCTTTCATCACCTGATTGTGATGTAGAAATATGAATAGCCAATCTTGCAATTGAACCATTCCGAAAGAGCATCAGCACCTCGGCGGGTGATTCGCATCAGGTTCCACTTTGGCTGATAAAGCCATGAGGGAACGGTTGTGGCGAGATTTGTAAAAGCGGGAACTCCGTCAATATTTGCCAAAAATGTTTTAGGAAGATAATCTCGGGTTATATGCATATTAACGCTGAAAACCTGTGTTCCCGTCCGCTCGTCAGCACTAATTGAATGTTCATACCTCTTTCCGGCAACGGCATCTTCTATGAAATACCGACCGTTCCGCCAACCGTAAACGGCTCCAGTCTCGGCAAAAGAAAGATCACCATCCCCATCCACGTCCGTTCCGAGCGCGACCTGAATGCAATTTGACGGCGAACAATCCAATGTAAACTTGAGTTCAAATTCTTTGACATCGCTACGATGCCTGTTGAACACGATATTCGTCGACACCTCGGTATCAGCATAGGGAGACACCGGCAAAGGAGAAACAGAAATTTGCTTCGCGGGCACAACAAAAGGAAGCAGAACCGCAAGAGCAAAAAATGTGAGCGATCCTCCTTGACAACAGCAAGAGACACCTCTCGCTCTCAGAAGTGAATTTGACACAATATTACCTAGCCTTTAAAACGGCTATATTATATCAAATCCTTACTAAGGATGCATATTTATCATTGCTATCCAATAGCAAGGCGCCTTCCGCAATAATTTCGGTTGAAAAAAAAAATGATTTTGGTATCTTTCTATTTCACGGAAAGGAAGATACCGAATGAAATCCAATATCTTTATTGCTGTCGTGTCTCTCTCCATGATGACAGGCACGGCGGCGGAGTTGACCATAAATGTAGAATCCGGAATTGATGTTGGGATTGCCGACAAAGTCAATCTTGAAGAGTTCATTGCATCCGGAGCCGATCTGGTCAAGACCGGCGGAGGTAGATTGCTGATCGACTGTTCACTGAAGGGCTATAAGGGTGAGATACGTGTGCAGGAGGGATATCTGCTGGCTACGCACAACGAGGCGTTTGGCGATATCGACAAGGGTACGACGGTCTCCTCCGGGGCGACGCTGGAGTTCAAGCACGATACGGAAGCGCTTCTTTTCGGCAAAGAACAGATAACCGTTGCGGGCAACGGCGTGAACGGATGCGGTGCGCTTTGCCATGTCGGTACTGTCAAAGACCAGTGGCGTGCCGTCTTTGAAAGAATCACTCTTGCCGGTGATGCGCGCTTTGGCGGTGTTCGCTACGATACAGGCAACAAATATCGCCGCTGGGATATCCGCGGCGGACAGGGCAAGCTTGACATGCAGGGGCACAACCTTGAGATCGTATGCCGCTTCGGCGTAGCATCTGCGGATATCGTCAATCCCGGCAACATAACGGTTGCGGGAACGGATTCATGCTTTTGCCTTGAAGGCGCGGCCGCAAACATGGGCGGCACTTCCGCCAATGTCCTGACGATAGGCGAAGGGGCCAGGCTGAATTCGCAGCGGTTTGCCCCTGCCATGGAATGGAGCGTGGTGCTGGACGGGTGTATATGCAACGAAGAGTATTTCACCGGTGAATATACAACCAGGACGCGTTTCAACGGCCCCGTCGCAATAACGGAGAAAGGGGTTCAGTTCTCGCGCTCATCGGCCGCCGCCGGTGCCCATTGGTCGTTCGGCGGCCCTGTGACGGCGGCGGGTGAGATATCCGTCGGCTCCTACAGCGTGGATTTGATGGTCATACAGAACGCGGGCGAAGACTTGAGTGAACGCATGGCGGTGTACAATGCCGTCAGAGGCGCATCTCGCGCCTCGCAGCTCGATTCTTCGCTCCGGGTGAGGCTTTTCACGTCGTCCGGGACGGTCGATGAACCGCTGCCGTATGCAAAGGATATCGGCTCGGGTGAAAAGATCGCGCTCGACCTTGCTGGGGCTGCCGCGATTGCCCTGACCGGCAGCCAGTCGGATGCGCTCTACCGTCAGCTTGACGGATACGTGAAGATTTCCGGCGCGGACAAAACCCATAAATTCAAGGATCTGGTCGTGGCGGGGAACTCGACGTTGGAACTGAATGATGCAGGTGTCGTGGATGTGCATACGAACGCCGTGAACGTGGGCGGGGCTTATCCCGCCGTCGCGCGGCTGAAGATCGGCGGCAATACGCAGTTTGTCACAAACTGGCCGGGGCGGGTCAAGAGCGGGTCCCGAACGGTGAATATCGGAATATGCCGCGACATGTCGAAAGACGGTTACGCAACCGGCGACGGTTTCGGCAATCGCGGCATTCTCGAGATTGAATCCGGCGCGGTGATCACAAACATTCTCTGGATCGGCCATGTGCCGAACATCGACAATCTTGGCAGATACGCCACGTGCCACGGCTCGGTGCTGGTGCGCGGCGGTTCGCTGGCGTTGGCATCGATATCAGGAGAGTATGTGAATAACTACATCGCTTCCCAAGGGAGCGGCTACATGGAGGTGTCCGGCGGTTCGCTAGTGTCGAAGGGCGCGCTCTATCCGGCGAGCGGAAAGCAGGGGCGCGGCCTATGGTATCAGAAAGGAGGGGACGTATTGATCGAATCGAACGGCATGATATGGGGTCAGTATTCGAAGGACAGCCATCCGTCGAAGGGAGTCTATTATCAGACCGGTGGGAATGCCGTCAGTTGGGGTGGTTTTGTTTTCGGAAAGACGCTGTATGACGCCAGCAATGCAGGCAACCGCGACCAGATGACCATGGCGGGCGGAACGTTGAATATAGACAACGCAATCGACCTTGCTGGAGCTCCGAACGCCGAAACCATCGTGAATCTGAACGGCGGCACGGTTTGTGCGATGTTCATGCAGCTTGTGACAAACGAGAATCAGACCGTAGTCGGCACCGGCAGCGACATAACCATCACAAATTCATACGCCTATGTCAACTTCGACGGCGGGATATTCAAGTACCGGCGCAATGCCAACAAGCTTGCCACCCGGATGGCGACAAAGGCGGAAAGCTTCTTCTACGGCGATCCGGGCCGGATGCGTCTGACCTCGTTCGGCAAGGGGGCCGTCCTGGATACCGCAGGATACAATGTCAATCTGGACCACACGATCACATCTCCGTCCGGGAACGGTCTTGTTGCGATAGCCCTGCCTGACGGGATGGATATACCCGACTGGACGTTTGCCGGCGCGCCGTATGTCGAAATCTCGGGAGATGGCTCCGGCGCATCTGCCGTTGCAGAGTACGATTCAGAGAACGGACGGGTCACGGGATTTACCGTCACCTCCCCCGGCAACGACTACACGGAAATTTCCGCGAAGCTCACGCGAGGCGGCTACACCAACGATATCCCGCTCGTGTGCACTCTCGGGAAGGCTGTGTCCGGCGGCCTTGTCAAGAAAGGTGCGGGTCTGCTCAGGTTGAATGCGCCTAACACCTATGGTGGTGCCACCCGTGTGGAGGAGGGAACTCTCAGGGCGGTGCATGCCGACGCCATTCCCGCGGGCGGTGCGCTTGAGATAGCCGGCGGCGTTTTGGACGCAGGTGGATTCGACAAGCACTATGGGGCGATTTCCGCAACGTCCGGAACCTTGCGAAACGCGGCCGGCACATTTGCCTCCTTCGTCAAGACGGGAGAAGGGTCGTTCCTGCTCGATGCCCCGCTTTCGTGTTCGGCGCCGCTCGAAGTGAAGGAGGGTGCACTTAAGCTCCCCGTCTCCGTGCCGGGTCTGCAATGCGGAGAAAAAATCTATCAGCAGGGAGATTCCTACTCCGAATACTATGATGGCACGGCTCTTTCGGGGCTGGGGATAGAGCTTACCCCGTCGCGTGCATACAGGCTTTCGACAGAAGGGTACTACCAGCCGTATCACTATGTGTCATATTCCGGATATGCGTGGAACCGCAGCGCAACCAACGAGAACTGGACTTTTGCCTATGCGTTCGATGATTATCTCGACATCCGCATCAATGGCGAGAAATTGGAAGGTGTGAGACAGGGCGCTTCCGAATGGGGCGTGCTTACCCTTGTCAAGGCCACATTGAAACCGGGGGCCAACTCCATCCTGATCCAGCTGTGGAACAGCGCCGGAACCGGCGGCGCAATCACGCATGGGCTGGTGAAAGGTTGCATAAACTGGACGAGGGACCATGTAGGTGTAGTCTACAACCCCAACGGCGGCGATTCGACCAATGGTCTCGATTACGTCCGTATGGCAGATCCCGGCGACGGATCGCTTTTTACGGTCTATCCGTACGACGGCTCCACCATTCCGTCGTTCAGTTCGATCAAGATGTGGCCAGGCACGACGCTTGACGTCTGCGGTGGCATTTACACGTTCACAGGCGTCCTACAGGTTGCGGAGGCGGTGTTTGCCGATCCGATACGCGTGTCGGGGGGCATTGCTTTCGGTCCGGGAGCGGCTGTCGTGATCGAAGGGCTTGAGACGTTGGATCGTGAGGTGGGTCCCCGTACGATTCTCAAGACGGATCACGGAGTGTCCGGTGTTCTTCCGAAGTTGGAATCCGCCTGGCGTCTCAGGATATCTCCGGACGGCAAAGACCTTGAACTTGTGCCGCAGAGAGGTACGGCAGTCATCTTTCGTTGATGGCGGAAAGGAGTCTGGTCATGAGCTTTGTTCGTGGAATTGCTGCCGCAGTCGCCGTTCTCTCCGCATCTGCGGTCGAGGTGGATGCCGCTGATGTGCGGCTTGCGCCGATGGGTCGCATCATCGTAAAGGATGCCGATGTCACGATGTCGCCGACGGTGTACTATCCTGGCTGGACGGCGAGGGGCCCGAGGGGTGGGTATCGTCCGGAGAAGGACGGGTCGCGGCATTGGCGTATCGGCGGCAAGGCATATGCGCAAGGAAACGGGGTGACCAACTTCATCGGATGCACAAAGGCGACGCTTGCCGCGGACGGAGCGCTTGACGTGAAGGTGAAGATGTCCGTTGCCGCCACGAATGTGCCGCTGCTGGGAGCCAGCCTGTCGGCCACTCTCCCGTGCGGCAGATATGCCGGCGGTGGTTTTTCCGTGGATGGAGGGATTCGCCGCGAACTGGCGAAGGTCTACGTCAGGGAAAACGGGTTCACGGTGTTCCGCGGCAAGGCGAGGAAGATGTCTTTCGTCGATCGCGGGGGAAAGGACGCATTGACCTTCGAATTCCCGGAAGAGATGGATTGCCATATCCAGGACAACCGGGAATGGGGTGGCCGCGAGGGAAGTTTTTCGGTACGCATCTTCTTCCCTGGGCTTTCCCGGAAGGCTGACGTGAAGCGCGGTGATTCGTTTGCGCTTTCGTTGCGGTTGCGCCTGCCGAAGGCGATAGAGTTCTCGTCCGGGGAGCATATCATCCGCGAGGGGAAGGAATGGGTGCGGCTCGAGGCGAAGAACCATGTCGTCCCAGGCTCCGCGCTGGATTTTTCACGGATGGGGTTCCATGACGCTCCGGCGGGGAAGCACGGATGGCTTGTCGTCAGGGATGGACACTTTGAGTTCGAAAAACTGCCCGGAGTACGTCAGCGCTTCTACGGCGTCAACTTCGTGGGAGAGGCGAACTATCCTCCTGCGAAGGATGCCGACAGGTATGTCGCCAATCTCGCCCGCATCGGCTACAACGCCGTGCGATTCCATCATCACGACCAAGGACTTTCCGGCGGAAGGGACGGGGACTTGGACCCGAGGATGATGGAGCGTTTCGACGCCATGGTGGCAGCATGCATCAAGTATGGCATATACATGACCACCGACCTGTACGTGTCGCGCAGGGTGAAGTACCGCGATATGGGGATCGACAAGCCGGGAACGGCGGACATGCGCGAGTTCAAGACCCTTGTCGAAACGCATGAAGGGGCGTACCAAAACTTCCTGCGGTATTCAAAGGCGTTCCTTGAACACGTAAATCCACACACCGGCAGACGCTATGCGGACGAGCCGGCAATGCCGCTCTATTCGCTTGTGAACGAGGGGGACAGCCGTGAACAGCTTACCGTCGAGAATGAACGCAGCTTTGCGCGACGCGTGACGAAGTGGCTCCGCGAGGAGGTGAAGACGCGCATACTTCTCACCAACATGAACAACTACGCATATCCGGAGGAGTACGACGACGTCCGCGCGAACGAATACGATTACATCGACGGCCATTTCTACTGCGACCATCCGCATTTTCTTGAGACGAAATGGCGTTTGCCGAGCAAATTGTCGAACGTCAATCCGATAACCCGTGACCGCCACGGCATATACAAGCCGCTGTTCTACCGCAGGAGGATCGCAAAGGCCATGCCGTTCGTGATTACGGAATACAACTATTCGGGTCCCGGCAGATACCGTGGGCTTGGCGGAATCGAGACTGGTGCGGTCGCGGCGCAGGAGGGATTGGACGGTCTCTGGCGTTTCGCCTGGAGCCACGGAATCAAGGGTGTGTACGGGCCTAAGGCCATGACATATTTTGACATGAGCGGCGATCCTCTCTCTCTTGCCGGCGAACGCGCCTCGCTCTGCCTTTTTCTTCGGGAGGATCTCAAAACCGGCGACAGATCAGCTATCGTGACCGACCGCAAAACCGGCGGTCTGCGCATCGTGACGGACCGTACGTGCGGCGGTTTTGAGGAGAGTGGAATCGTCGACGCGGGCGTCCTCAGGGCCAAGCTCGACGGATATGCGACGGTCTGGGCAAGTACATTGGACGGGAAACCGTTCCCGGAATCGCGTCGCATGCTGTTCTGCCATCTTACGGACGTCCAGAACACCGAAATTGCCTACGCAGACAGTTCATGCAAGGAGTTGCTCCGCTGGGGGCGTCTGCCGCACCTCATGCGCAAGGGCAGGGCTGAGGTTCTGCTTTCCCTCGGCGTGGGGAACTGGAAGGTTTACGCCTTGGACTGCAGTGGCGCCCGACGAGGAGAGATTCCGAGTCGTTTCGCGGGCGGAATGCTTGGATTCGTTGCTGACGTTTCGCGCGATGCGTCCAACGCCACCATGCTGTATGAGATAGCCGCGGAATGAAAGATTGCCGGAAGCACCGTCTGCGGCCTCTTTTGAGCGGTGCCAAGGCCGCGAACGGGGAGCTGATCCTACAAATGTGATGTGCGGTTTGGTGCGGTGTTGATTCGCTTCTTGATAAAGTGTATAATTGGCGGCAGTTCGTAAATTAAAAACAACCTCTCACTATGAATGCAGTAACTTTTCGTCAAGCATGGGAATATGGCGGCTTCCTGATGTGGGTGCTCGCCGCTTTGTCTGTCGTCGCTTTTGCGGTGTGCGTGTATGTGTCGTTTGCCCATCGGCGAGGTGCGCTTCCTGGGTTGCTTGAGGACATCCGCAGGGCGAAAGATCCTGAGGCGGCTGGCGGTCGAGTTGCGGATGCCATGTACGCTTCGGTGGAGTGGCTTGCGGATATCGCCGCCATTGCGCCGCTTGTCGGTCTCCTGGGTACGGTTCTCGGCATGTTTTCCGCGTTTGGCGGAATCGCATCCGATGTTGCGGCGAATGCAAAGCCTGTGGTGCTGGCCCAGGGTGTTTCGCAGGCGATCGTAACCACAATATTTGGACTGACGGTGGCCATTCCGTCTCTTGCGGCATATGCATTTTTCCGTCGCCGCGCCGCAAAGCGAATCGCGGAGCTTGAGGAGATTGCAGATGAAGTTCTCAGGTAGGAAACCCCGCGCCAAGGCTCCGGCGCTGGCGTTGACGTCGATGTTGGACGTCATATTTCTTCTGCTTTGCTTCTTTGTGACAGCGAGCGTGTTTTCTCAATGGGAGAGCGAGGTGACGATATCACTCCCGTCTGCGTCATCATCTGAGGCTCTCGGAAGATTGCCGGGCGAGGTGATTCTCAATGTTTCAAAGGATGGTTCCATAACGGTGAATGCAAGAAGGCTTGCACTTGCCGACCTTGAGGACCGTTTGAGGAAAGTCGCCGAATTCTATCCTGGTCAGCCAGTGGTGATCCGTGCCGACAGGGAAACTGCATATTCGTCGCTCATGTCGGTGATCGACACGTGCCGGAATGCAGGCGTATGGAACTTCTCCCTGGCGACGGCCCAGGAGGCGAAAGTGGACTGATCGCAGATTGATATCCGAGAAGGTCCGTTTTTAAATCGCCGTCAATGCTTTTGGCCTTTGTGGATGACCTCATCAATGCAATTTGATATAATCCGAAACATTTAAACAGGAAAGGAATCATTAATTCATGATCAACAGAAGAGATTTTCTCGGGCGTGTCGGAGCGTTCGGTGCTTTCTCCATCGTTCCCGCGAGCGTCCTGCATGGTGCCACCGCGCCGTCGAACCAGCTTACGCGTGCATTGATCGGGTTCGGTTCGATCGCGCATTCGGGGAACCATCTCGCAAACAAGGCATCCCGCCTCATCGGCCTTTGCGATCCGTATGTCTCCCGCGTACGGGCCGGTCTTGCCCATGCCGAAAAGAATGGCTTCGGCAAGATCAAGGCTTACGGCAACTTCATGGAGCTGCTCGCCGACAAGGATGTCGACATCGTCCACATCTGCACGCCTCCGCACTGGCATGGCTGCATGAGCGTCATGGCCGCCAAGGCCGACAAGGACATCTGGTGCGAAAAGCCGATGACGCGCACGGTCGGCGAAGGCAAGCGCGTGATGGAGGTCGTGAAGGAGCGCAAGCGCATGTTCCGCCTCAACACGTGGTTCCGTTTCCAGGGCAAGTTCTACGGGTTCGGCACCACGGTCGAGCCGATCCGTCAGGTCGTCGAGAACGGCCTCCTCGGAAAGGGTCCGTTAAAGTGTACGTTCGGCGCAGGCCAGGGCTTCTCCTGGAAGTTCGGCTGGTCCGGTCGCGTGAATTCGTCGGTCGAGCCTGTGCCGAAAGGGTTCGACTGGGATATGTGGCTCGGTCCGGCGCCGTGGAAGCCGTACACCGCACACCGTGCGGGCACATCGTTCCGCGGATACTGGGACTACGATTCCGGCGGTCTCGGCGACATGGCCCAGCACTATCTCGATCCGCTCCAGTACCTGCTGTGCAAGGATGAGACGAGCCCTGTCAAGGTCGACTACGTCGGACCGAAGCAGCATCCGGAGGCGGTGGGCCGCTTCGACCGCATCACGCTCACGTACGACGACGGAACTGAGGTCGTACTCGACGGCGACGAATCCCTCAAGGATGAGCCGCTTCTCCGGGGTTCCAACGGGCTTTGCGTCTACAAGAAGGGCGAGGGAAGCACAACGCTCCGCATCAAGGACGCCAACGGCTGGTGGCCCGACGAGAAGGTCGTGAAGACGCTTGCCGAACTTCCGAAGCCGGCGCCGCAGCAGACCGATTTCATCGACAGCTGCAAGACGCGAAAGACATTTGCGCTCAACGAGTCCAACGGCTTCCGCTCATGCACGATGTTCAATCTGGGAATCGCAGCCGAGCGTCTCGGCCGCGGTTTCGAGTTCGACCCCGTCACGCTGCATGCGGTGGACGATCCGGCTGCCGACAGGTTCCTCTACCAGTCCATGCGCGAGCCCTGGAAAACCGAAATGTGGGGCTGACAGGGCGGTTTGCACAACATACAGGAGATTAGGAAATGAAGAAACTCGTTTTTTCCGCAATGATCGGAGCGATGGCATTCGCCGCCGTCGCGGCCGGAAAGACCTCAAAGGATCCCAATGCGTTCGCCAGCTACGGGGCCGGAATGGCTTCCGACAAGCAGTATCCAATGGCTGTCGAATGGCACAATACGAATCGTGTCGCCCTCGACGCGAAAGCCTCGGATGATGCTGTCGCCGCGTTCGCGGAGGATGCCGATGCCGCAAAGGCGCTTCTCGCAAAGGTGAAGGGTGCATATGCCACCGATCCCATGGTCGCCGTCCAGGTGGCCGCCGTCAGCCAGTACGTGATGACGGCTGAACCGTCCTGGTGGGAGTTCTGGACCTGGTTCAGCGATTCCCCGCGGGAGGTCTGGACCAAGGCGCTTCTCGACACCGCGGCGGCGGCAGATGACGCCTATGTCGCCGAGTTCTGCATTGACCAGCTTCGTTGGTGCGCATATCCCGAACAGGCGGCAGATGTCTGCGCCATCGGCAGGAAGGCCAAGTGCAAGGCGCTTAAGCAGATGGTCCGCATGGCTGTCTCGGAAATCAACCCTGAGTTCGCCGCCGAGAACTGCGCCAAGTGCTGCAAGGGCGGCTGCCCGTACGGCAGCTGGGCGCTGACGCTTCCCTTTGACCGCATGAATGCCGGCCACCTCATCCTCTCCAAGGGAGCAGACGGCAAGCCCGCCGCCAGGCTTCTCTGGCGCTGGGGCAGCCCGAAAGATCTTCCTGCGGCTGATGTGCAGGTCGAGAAGAATGGCTTCACCCTTACGTTCGGAAACATGAAGCCGAAAGACCTTCCCCAGGACAAGGGCGCATGGCGTCGTGACCGGGTCATCGCCAAGATCACCGGCGACTGGGCGGTGTGCACGTACCAGAAGGTTGACGGCAACGGAAAGCCTGTCGGCGAGATTCAGGTGTTCTCGGCCAGGCGCAATCCCAAGATCGGCCCCGCTCCCGACATCACGAAGGCGGTGCGCGGCGAGTCGGTCAATCTGCTTGCGGGCACGATGGCCGATTTCGAGCTGATGGAGGCCGACAGGGAGAACGGCTGGTCTCTCAAGGACGGTGTTCTCTCCAACCGCATACTGCGCGACGCGAACGGCAAATCGCTTCACAGGAACGGCAATCTCCGCACCAAGCGCGCCGACTTCTTCGACTTCAACCTCAAGTACGACGTGCGGGTCCTGCCGGGATGCAACTCCGGTGTCTATCTGCGCGGCATCTACGAGATACAGGTGATGGACAGCTACGGCAAGCCTGTCGACTGCCACAACATGGCCGCATACTATGGTCGCGTAACACCCAAGGTCGCCGCCGAAAAGAAGGCCGGTGAATGGCAGACGGTTGACGTGACGCTCTACAGGCGCCACCTCACGGTCGTGCTCAACGGAACCAAGATCATAGATAACGTTCCGGTGGTCGGCATCACCGGTGGCGCCATGACGGCTGACGAATTCGTGAATGGTCCGATCTACATCCAGGGCGACCATTCTGACGCCGACTTCCGCAACATGGTGCTTACGCCGCTGAATTGACAAGCGTAAGCAAATTCCTCTTCGGCCGCGAAGAGCCGAACGACCGGTTGCGCTATGCGGAGCGCGTCCACGGGAAACCTGTGGTGGTGTGGAACGTGACTCCCGCGTGCAATCTCGCCTGTGCCCACTGCTATGCATCGGCATCCTCCGGACAGAACCGTAGGGATGCCGTGCTTGACGGAGCGCAGGCGAGATCTGTCATCGACGACCTTGCCGCATGGAAGGTGCCGGTGCTGCTGTTCTCCGGAGGCGAGCCTTTCTGCCGCCCTGACATCAGGGAACTTGCCGAGTATTCAAAATCCAAAGGTCTCAGGGTTACGTTCTCCACCAACGGCACACTCATAGACGACGATACGGCTGACTGGCTTGCGGAGTTGGGGACCGGATATGTAGGGATCTCCATTGACGGCACGGAGGAGGTCCATGACGAGTTCCGCCGCCACAAGGGCGCCTACGCCGCAAGTCTCGCCGCGATCCGCCGTCTCGTCTCCCGCAATGTGAAGGTGGGGCTGCGCGTCACGATGACGAGGTTCAACGTTTCCGCAATTCCGGACATTTTTGCATTGATGCGGGAAGAGAAGGTTCCGCGCATCTGTCTGTATCATCTCGTATATGCCGGAAGGGGCGGCGAAATGGCAGCCGATGATCTGTCTGCCGGGGAGCGCAAGGCCGCCCTTGATGTGATTGTGGAAGAGACAGAACGCTCTTTTGCCCTTGGGTCGCCGGTAGAGGTCCTGACCGTGGACAATCATTGCGATGGACCTTATCTTTACATGAAGCGTCCATCGGAGCGTGTGATGAATCTTCTGCGTCTCAACGGCGGCAATTCCAGCGGGGAGGGGATCGCGTGCATATCATGGGATGGAACAGTCTATCCAGATCAGTTCTGGCGGAACCATCCGGTAGGGAATGTCAAGGACCGTCCATTCTCTGAAATATGGGGAAGCCCCGAGCCAGGCTCGTTGCTAGACCTGATGCGCAGGAAGAAGGAATTTGTGAAGGGCCGTTGCCGCGCATGCCGCTGGTTGGATGTCTGCGGAGGCAATTTCCGCGCCCGGGGAGAGGCCGTCACCGGCGACATCTGGGGTGAAGACCCCAGCTGCTATATTTGAGTCCGGCCCAGTGCATTGATGCGTAGATGAAGCAAGTAATCTGTCGATGTGGTATAATTTGCGGCCATGGAAAAGAATGAATGTCGCATTCCCGACGCTTTCGGCACTTACGGCGACGATGTGTTTTCGGCAAAGGTGATAGAACGCCTCCTTCCCAAGAAGGTGGCGGCGAAGTTGCTTGCCACGATGCGCGACTCCAAACCTCTCGACCCGTCCATTGCGGACGATGTCGCCGAGGCGATGAAGACGTGGGCCCTCTCGAAGGGGGCCACCCATTTCACGCACTGGTTCCAGCCGCTTACCGGCGGCACCGCAGAGAAGCACGACAGTTTCATAGAGGTGGCCACGCAGTCCGGCATGGTCGTTGGTTTCTCTGGTCGCAATCTCATCGGCGGCGAAGCGGATGCGTCGTCCTTCCCGTCGGGAGGGTTGCGTTCCACGTTCGAGGCTCGCGGCTACACGGCGTGGGATCCAACGTCCCCGGCGTTCATCAAGCGCCATGCGAACGGTGCCACGCTCTGCATCCCCACCGTCTTCTGCTCCTATACGGGCGATGCGCTCGACTCCAAGACGCCGCTCCTGCGCTCCGTGCAGGCGGTGAGCCGCGCCACCGAACGTCTGATGAGGCTCTTCCGCCAGCCGAAGGCGCACGTTTCCGTGACGCTCGGAGCTGAGCAGGAATACTTCCTCGTCGACCATTCGTACTACATGAAGCGTCCGGACCTGCTGCAGACGGGGCGCACCGTGTTCGGAGCCGCTCCGGCGAAGCACCAGCAGCTCGAGGACCACTACTACGGCGCGATACGCCCGAGAGTCCTGAAGTTCATGCAGGAGGTGGACGAACAGCTCTGGAGGCTCGGCATCCCCGCCAAGACCCGCCACAACGAGGTCGCTCCGGCGCAGTTCGAGCTCGCTCCGATGTTCGAGGACCTGAACCTCGCCGTCGACCACAACATGATGATCATGGAGGTGCTGCGCCTCACCGCCGAGCGCAACGGATTTGCCTGCCTTCTGCACGAAAAGCCGTTTGAGGGCGTCAACGGAAGCGGCAAGCACTGCAACTGGTCCATAGCCTATGGCGAGCGCAACCTGCTCAAGCCCGGCAAGAACCCCAAGGACAATGCGATATTCCTTACGATGCTCTCCGCCGTCATCCGGGCAATTGACCTTCATGCCGACATGCTGCGCTCCGCCACGGCATGCGCCGGAAACGACCACCGTCTGGGCGCGAACGAAGCGCCGCCCGCGATCATCTCCATATTCCTCGGCGACGAACTCTCCGCGATCATGAAGGAGATCGAGACCGGCCGGCCCGAGAAGAGCTCCGGACGCAGAACAAAGCTCAAGATCGGCGTCGACACCCTGCCGCCGCTCCCGATGGACACGACAGACCGCAACCGCACGTCTCCTTTCGCGTTCACGGGAAACAAGTTCGAGTTCCGTACGCCGGGTTCATCGCAGAACTGCTCGGTGAACCAGATGGTTCTCAACACCATCGTGGCGGAGTCCATAGACGCAATCTGCGACAAGCTCGACGCGATGGACGGCGATTTCAACGTGAAGCTCCAGTCCCTGCTGCAGAGGCTCATCCGCAAGCACAAGCGGATCCTCTTCTCCGGCGACGGATATTCCGACGGTTGGCGCGCCGAGGCTGCAAAGCGCAATCTTCCCGAGCTTCCCGACACTCCGGCGGCGATCGCGCCTCTGAAGGATCCGGCCAACCAGCGTCTGTTTCTTGAGTACGGCGTTCTCACGCCTGCAGAGATGAATGCGCGTCTGGAGATCGCGATGGAAGACTACAGCCGCCGCATCGGAATTGAAGGCGCTGTCGCGCTCGAGATCGCGCAGTCCATGGTTCGCCCCGTGGTCGCCGACGAGTTCTCCAAGCTCGCGACGGCGTTTTCGCTGGCGAAGAAGGACGGCTTCTCCGTCGGACAGAAGGGGCTCAGCGCGCTTTCGCTCAAGCTCGGCGCGGGACTCGACGACATGCACCACAAGTGCGACAGGCTCAACAAGGCCCTTTCCGGCGGCAAGACGGATGCGATAATCAGCGCCATGCGCTCGCTCCGCAAGACCGTCGACGCAATGGAGAATCTCGTGGCCGACGACCGTTGGCCTCTTCCGAAGTACAGGGAAATGCTGTTCGTTTACTGATCTGGCCGTGGACAAGAACAACATAGATGACATAGCAAAGGCGATTTCCGCGCTGAATGCGTGGAAGAAGGCGGCCAAGTACAATTGGGCGCTTGTGTCCGAGATGTTCGACAATCCGCTCATAGCGTGCGTCAACATCCAGCAGAATGGTCCAATGGCCGCAAGGCTCATGCTTTTCAACGGCTTTGCCGCACATCGGGATTTCGCGATCTTCACGCAGAACCAGGATGTGTCGTTTGCGTTGTCCCCGATCGACTTCGACCATTACGAGGTCATCGGACTGAAGGATGGAGGCGCGGAGGTTTACGACTACAGGCCGGGATATGCGCCGGTCCATCCGGACGAGGAGACCCGCGCGCTTCTCGCACCCGTACTGTACGAATGCTACGGGCTCATGCTTCGCCTTGAGGACGATCCGGAGATTCCGGCCATGTACAAGGGCGAAAACGCGATGTTCTCGCGCAGGGAGGGGCTGGACGGCAAATGGCGCGACGCTCCGCTCAAGCCGCCGGACATGAACACGGTCACGTGGACCGAGCGCGTCGGACTTGACCGGGTGAAATGCGCTCAGGCCGCAAGGTTCGATATGGCACAAGGGGAAGTGTGGGAGGCAGATTTCATACAGATGCCGATTTTCCGCACGGAGGATCCCAGTCCGCGCATAATGTATCTTTTCGCCGCCGTGGACGCCAAGACGGGCGAGAGGCGCGTCTGGGACAAGCTCGTCGTCGATCCGAAGATTCCGCGGAACGGCACGCTTGATGCGCTCAAGCAGCTATGGGAGTCGCTTGCCTCCCGGATGCTGGAAGGGGTGTTGAGGAGGGGAATGGTCCCGGCGGAGATACATGTGCGTACGCAGAGGGTCATGCGCTTCATGCGTCCTCTCGGACTTCAGATACCTTTCAAGCTGGTGCTGCATCAGCAGCTTCCCCGTTTGACGACGACCGTTAACAATTCAGTATTGGACAGATCGATATGAGCATTGACGCAGACATCGCCCTTGGGCTTTCACTTGTTTTCATCATCGGCGGACTCTACGTTCTTGCCAAAAGCGCGGACATGTTCGTCGACGCCTCCAGTGTGGTCGCGCGCCGTTTCGGGATATCACCTCTGATTGTAGGGATGGTGATCATTGGATTCGGCAACATCGTCGGTTCGAACTTCTTCAATACGCTTGCCGTGGTCGGGGTTGCGGGAACGATATCCCCGTTTGATGGGTTCAGCAGGTTCATAATCCTGCGCGATCTGCCTGTGATGCTGTTCTTGTTGCTGTCGATCGCGCTGTTCAGCATGAGTTTCCGCCATCCTACGCGCGTCGGGTGCGTCACCAGACCGAAAGGAGCTGTCTGGGTGCTGCTTTTCGTCGTATATTCGGTGGTTATGGCCATGCAGGAGCTTTCTGCGGCGCCTGCTGCGCCGGTAGGGGACGCCAAGTCCAAGGCGCGGGCGGCGAAGATCGCCAAGAAGAATGCCCATGAGGCGGAGGCCAAACGCGTGGTCTCGGATGACCTGCTCGTCCAGGTGAAGTCAACCTTCGACGGAACCATGCAGCCATGCTGGTTCTGGGCGCCTGAGAAGGCGAAGACCGAACCCGTTCCGCTTGTGGTCGGTCTCCATACGTGGAGCGCAGACTATCAGCAGCGCAGCCACTATGCAACAGCGATGACGTACGCAAGAAAGCATGGCTGGGCGATGGTGGGACCCAACTTCCGCGGTCCGAACAGCACGCCCTCTGCCTGCGGCGGCGAGGCTGCGGTGCAGGACATTGTGGATGCAGTCAACTACGCGAAGGGACGCGTCAGGATAGATCCGAAGCGCGTCTACATCATTGGCGGATCCGGCGGCGGGCACATGACGCTTCTCATGGCGGGGCGCCATCCCGAGATCTGGGCCGGCTGTGCGGCATTCTGTCCGATTACGGACCTCGCGCGCTGGCATGCCGACTCCGTGCTCGTCCATCCCGGACGCTCCAGGAAATACGCCAAGATGATGGAGGGCGCATGCGGCGGCAGGCCGGAGAAATGTCCGGAGGAATACCGCAGGCGTTCACCCCTTGCGTGGATTGACAATGCGCGCAAGGTCGGCGTTCCCGTGTACATCGTGACGGGCATCCACGACGGATGGACTGGTTCCGTGCCGGTGGGGCATTCGTTCCGCGCGTTCAATGCGCTTGCGGACGAGAAAGACCGTGTCTCGGAAGCAGACATAGCGGAGATCGAGGCGACGCGGAAAGTGCCCGCCGACATAGCGTACAAGGGAGCCGAGGATCCGTTCTACAGCGCGAAGGATCGGATCCATTTCCGCGGGACATCCGCAAATGTGCGCTTTACGCTGTTTGAGGGCGGACATGGCGGTAACTTCCCCGCAGGGTTGGACTTCCTTTCCAGACAGGTCAAGGGCCGCCCTGCGGACTTCACTCTTCCGAAGTCCGGCAAGGGCGGCGAAGAGGCCCTTGGAAAATAGAGTGCACTGTTCACCATCTTCATCTGCAAACGAGAATCGAAGGCGATAATTGAAAAGGATACGGTGGGACGATGGAAATGGGCGGTGGACTATCGACGCCCGGGGCCGCGTCGTCCGCCAGATCCACCCCATTCCTCTGTCGTCGAGTAGATCGTCTTGATGGTCTCGCGGATTTCGGCGGCATCTGAGCCGCTGTAGCCAAGTTCCCGGAATGTCTTGTCCAGCAGCAAGTTGCGTTCCCTCGCGCTTGTCTGCCTGATTTCATGGCCCAATTCCCTGAGTTCGGCAAAGGCTGCTTCCCGTTCCTGCTGCGTGGCTCCGCTGTCAAGGCGGATTATGTCCATCAGCTCTTCGCGGCGGGCTATGAGGTCCTGATATTTCTCATGCGTCGCAATCTGACCTTTGCTCCATCCGGTAGTGTCGATGGAAGCAAGCGTTTCGAGCCTGTTTTCAGTCCGCTGCATCATCCTTTTGCGGAACTGGGCCATGCGGTTTGTCATGGAGGCGTATCTTTCTGGATCGTCGGTCTTCATGCGTTCAAGATCGGCCATGAATCCGCCTAGTCCCTTCGGTCGCTCCCTGTCAACGTCCACCGTGTTGGTCTCCGTGCTGTGAATGGTGTTCGTCACGATGGTGGTGACCGTTTTGACAAGGGTTTGAGAGTCGGCGATGCGCTGTCTTTTCCGTGGTGAAGGTTCCTCGGTTTTGGCAGCCATGTCACCCGCGACAGACGTCCTTGCAATCCATCCGACTGCGGCTCCGGCCACAAAGGCCGCTCCCGCGACTAGTAGCGCTGTTCTGTTCATTGGGCATCTTCCGTGAATAGTGGAGTCGAGAAGTAGCGTTCGGCCGTGTCTGGAAGGACAGTCACGACCGTTTTCCCGGGGCCGAGACGCTTTGCGAGCTTCAACGCTGCGAATACGTTCGTGCCGCCTGATATGCCGGCGAGAAGGCCTTCCTTCCGGGCGAGGTTGCGGGCGCAGTTGAGAGCCTCTTCGTCCGTCACAACGCAGATGTGCGAATATATCTGCGTATTGAGATTGTCGGGGATGAGGCCGTCGCCTATGCCCATCTGAAGATGAGTGCCGACGGTTCCGCCTGCAAGTATGGCGGCATTCTGCGGTTCGACCGCCCAGATTTCGATTCCGGGGTTCTGCGCCTTGAGCACCTCTCCAATGCCGCTCAAAGTGCCGCCCGTGCCGACTCCCGAACAGAATCCGTGGATCGGCCTTGCCGCCTGTTCCATGATTTCCAGCGCGGTTCCGTGGCGGTGTGCGGCGGGATTGGCGGGGTTCGAGAATTGTTCAGGAACGAATACCTTCGGATTTTCCTTCGCCATGCGCTGCGCAATCGCAGAGCATTCCTCGATGGCGGCTCCGATGTTTCCGGCGTCATGCACTAGGATCACCTTTGCGCCGTAGTGATTCACGAGCTTGCGGCGCTCCTCGCTTACGCTGTCGGGCATGACGATGACCGTTTTATAGCCCTTGACCGCACCTATGAGCGCGAGGCCGATGCCCTGATTGCCGCTCGTTGGTTCAACGATTATGGAGTCTGGCTTGAGAAGACCGCGCAATTCCGCTTCGCGTATCATGTTGGCCGCTGTGCGGGTCTTGATTGAACCGCCGACGTTGAGAGCCTCGAATTTCACGAGGACTTCAGCCATGTCAGTCGTTGTCATGCGGTTCAGTCGCACCAGCGGGGTGTGTCCCATCGCTTCGAGTATTGTGTTGCAGATCATGGTTTTGGTTTTCTGATTGCGGGGTTTGGTGTCACCAGAATACGCGGACGCGCACTCGGTGGCGCATTTCAAACCTTTTTGTGTTTTTGAGATGCGGGAAAAGTGGCTGCACAAGATGTCCTTCTTCGGCAGGGACGATAACGATGTCAGGATTGCGCTTGAGTCCGGCAAGGGCCTCAAGCTCCGCAAACTGCGTCCAGTAGCCGATGCGTGCGTCGAGCCCGCGCAGATAGAACGGGAGTGGCCATGTATCCTCGCTTGGAATGGCGACTGCGATGAACGTGTTTCCGGACATTTGTTTTTCTGAAACGATGTCCTTCACAAGTTTTGCCATGTCTTTCACCTGCGGGGAGGCGGAGGCATAGTTGTACGGGATTTTCTTCGAATCCGGTTCGTGCCACATCTTCGCGGACAATACGCAATTGTGGCACAGAAGTACCATTGTGAAAAATGCCGTCACAATCAGGTTGGATTTCTTGAGGGAGGACCACATCGCAAATCCAAGAAATGCGGAAAGCAGAATCGGCAGATGGAGCTGAAGGGCGCACCAAGGGGTCTTGTAAGGTATGGAGGAGTATGCCAAGGTCAGGATCAGTGAGTAGCACATGGTCGCTGCAAATGCTGTCGCAATGGGCTGTCTGGATGCAATGGCCCCGTTTTTTACGCGGAGCAACACGGAGGATCCATAGAGGATGCCCATCAAGACGTATGCGGCGAGGAATGTACTTGATCCAAACAGCCACTTCAGGTATTGCCACCACGGATGTACATGATATGCAGCTCCTTCGGAGACGGCATCTCCAGCCGCTCTGTGCATGTAGGAAAGCGGAGCGGACACGAATGCGTTGTATACGCCTTGCCAGTTAGTCGCGAAGGATGAATAAAGCAGTGTTGCGGTGAGTGCGAATCCTGCGATAGCGAGAATTGCGTATGATTGTTTGGGCTTCAGATCCCGGGTGCATGTATTTCCATGATGCGAGAGGCGGCGCATGAGGCAGACCGTTGCAGCAGAGCACACAACGGCGAGGAATGTCAGGATGCTCGTCTCTTTCGTGGAGAATGCTAGTCCGGCGGCGATTCCTGCGAGAATCGCCCAGGTGCCGCGTTTGATCTTCCCGATTCCTTCCTGATACAGGGCGTAACCGGTCATAGCCCAGAATAACATTGCCGTGAATGCGGCTAGTAGCATCTCCTGTATGAAATCAGTCGCGAAAAATACGAAAATGGGAGATGTCGCCAATAGAATGGTGAATATGGCAGGAATAAGGACATTGGCTTTGCCGGACGTCCGCGTGAAGACTTTATGGAGAGCGAGAAAACCGAAGACGAGCGCCAGCGCGGCAAACAAGAGTGGTGTGCATCTGAGAAGCGTGCCGTCGAGGGTCTCGGTGGAATTGTTCCCCGCGGCTTTTTGAATGGCGGACGCCGCATAGTAGAGCGTCGGTCCGTGATGATCATTCGGGTCGTATCTATACACGCCGGTCTCGAGCAGCCGCCCAGTCGTAAACGCCTGGTTTGCCTCATCGGGATGGAATGTACGGTTCAGCAAGCTCATCTGTATGTTGTTTCATCTTTTCTTTTTGTCGGCATATTATATCACGAAGTTCATTTTATGCTATAATTGTGAGCATGTTTATCCAGTTGACACGGACAGACGGCGTTCCCGTTTGGCTGAATGCCTGTTTTGTAGTGACGGTTGAACCAAGTCGTAGCGGCGGTTCGATCGTTGTACCTATTGGCGACGGTTTGGACTATGAGGTTCGCGAGTCGCCGGATGCCGTGTTGGCAATGCTGGAAGGGGCTCCGCCGGTCAGGGCTGTCCCTGTGCCGCCGCCTAAGTCTCTGACGCCCAGGCCGGACGATGTCTCTCCGGAGACAAATCCCAGAGAGTGCGATAAGGTCAAAAATGTAGAGGCTTCGCCCTCACAGCAGAAGAAAGTTCGCAAAACGAAGGCCGCGCCAAAGAAAAGGACTGCCGAAGCGGAGAAGCAGACGGAGACCGTCGCTGCGGGGCAGGAACAGTCGGTGGCAGAAGCCGCACCGAAGAAAAAACGCGCGGTCTCGAAAAAGAAGGCGGAAGAGTCGGCTTCCGCCGGGTCGGCGTTGCCTGAAGAATACCAGAAGATTTTTGACGATCTGAAGTCCAGGAAATGTCGCACCGTGAAGCGTATGCGCAATGCGATGAAGAGTTTCTACGGCAAGACCGATTCCGAGGAGATTGACAGGATCATTGAGTCCATGATCGCCATAGGCAGTATCCTCGTCGAGGCGGATGGACATGTCAACTGGATTGCGTAGGTGATACGGCATGGCGGCGAACGATCTACTTGCAGAGGAATACAAGGTTGACCTGGAGGTTTTTGAAGGGCCTCTTGACCTGCTTCTCTATCTGATACGCCGAGATGAGCTGGACATATACGACATACCGATAGGCCGCATCACGGAACAGTACATGAAGTACATAGAGATGATGCGCCAGCTCAATCTCGACGTCGCAGGCGAGTTCATCGTCATGGCGGCGACGTTGATGGTCATCAAGAGCCGCATGCTGCTGCCTGTGGATCGCCGTACCGCAGAGGATTCAGGCGATGAGGAATGGGTCGATCCACGCCTCGACCTTGTGAGACAGCTCGTCGAATACAAGAAGTTCAAAGATGCGGCCGGGAAGCTTGCGGAGTATGAGTTGCGCAAGATGGAGTCGTTCGACTATGGCGGCGGACGGCCCAAGTTCGAAAAGACGCAGAAGGACAAGGAATCGGCGATCGCGAATCTGGGGCTTTTTGATCTGCTCTCTGCATTCCAGGACGTCCTGGCGCGCCTGAACGAGATGCCGCAGGAAGAGCTCAAGGGGTCGCGATGGAGCGTGCCGGACAAGATGGACATGGTATTGCACCGTGTCCGCACTGACGGTCAGCTCGCATTCTCGACTCTTTTCAGCGAGAAGTCCCCAAGGGGAGAGGTCATCGTCACGTTCTTGGCGCTTCTTGAGCTTTTGCGTCAGCACCGTGTTGTAATCTACCAGAATGCGGCATTTCATGAGATCACGATCCTGCCGAGCAAGGAGGATCCCGCAGACAAACCGTTGGAGGCTCCTGACGAGTGGTGATTGCATCCCAAATGGAAATGGTGGTATTGTGATGGAAGAGAATAAAGATCAGGAACAGCAGCAGGAAGCAAAGGCTGAAGTCAAGGCTGAACAGTACAATAAGCCCAAGGACATTAGGCTTCCGCTTCCCGGAAGCCTTCAGGAGATTGTGGGGTCGCTTCTTTTTGCAAGCGAGTCCCCGCTGTCTGTCTCCGAACTGCGTGGATGTGTACGCGGCGTTGAGCCGGAAAGCGGCGATTCCGCAGAGATAATGGAGGTTTACAAAACCTGTACGACCCGTGAGATAGAGGAGGCTTTGCGTGGACTTGAAAAGGCACTTGAAGTCGCGAAGTGCGGTTTTTCCCTCGTCTGCACGGGCGGACAGTACCGCATGCAGACTACGCCAGTGTGCGGACGCTATGTCCGAGCGCTTCTCAAGCTGGACCGTCCAAACCGTCTTTCCCGCGCTTCGCTTGAGACATTGGCGATTGTAGCATATCGACAGCCGATAACAAAGTCTGAGGTTGAGCAGATTCGTGGTGTCAGCGTTGATACCATAATGAAGACGCTTTCGGATCTCGGTCTAGTGCGTCTTGTCGGCCGTTCCGAGCTTCCGGGGCATCCGTTCCTATACGGAACCACGCCGTTCTTCCTGGAACATTTCGGGCTTTCGTCGCTTGATCAGCTCAATGAGATCGATCCCACATTGCCGCGTTCCAATCCGCGCGAGCGTGCCAAGCTGTTCAAGAAGGAGGAGAAGCCGGACGAAAATGCTGAACTTCCCGAGACGGCTGCATCCGCCGAGCCGCTCAAGGCAGAGGAGAACGGTGGCGCGGCGAATGCGTCTGCTGAGTCTGTGCAGGACGCTGGTGAGATGGTGGAGTCAGAAGAGGAAAACGACGCGTCCAATGCACCCGCCGCAGACAGCGTCTCCTACGAATATGAAGGCGATGTAGATGACGATGCCGCCGAGGCGGATGACGAAGAATTCGACGAAGATGAAGATGAGTTTGATGAAGACGATGAAGATGATGAGGATGAATTTGATGACGAAGATGAGGATGAATTTGAAGACGAAGAGGAGGATGACGATGAGAAATAGGTTTTCTGCTGGATTTGCAACCTGCTGTGCCGCGTTTCTTTTCTTTTCGGGATGTCGTCAGGCGGAAGTGTCGGCGGCAGAGCGTGCGGATCGGGCATCACGTCTTTATTCTGCGGCGATGGCGGAGCTTCAGGCCGGGCGCATCGATTCTGCGATTAAAGGATTTGAGTCGGTAGTCAAGGCAGAGCCAGGCAACGGGGACGCCCATTTCCAGCTTGCCGCGCTTCTTGAGGGGGCGAAGAAGGATTATCTCGGGGCTATGATACACTATCGCCTGTATTGCATGATTCGTCCTGATTCCGAAAAGGCGGCGGTTGCCATAGATAGGATGAAGGGATGCGAGATTCGTTATGCCTCCGATGCCATGACTAGGGCGGGGCTTGAGAGCCGGCTCTCTGTACAGTTGGAGGCTCTCCGTGAGGAGCATCGTCAGTGCGGGAAGAAGATCGCCGGTCTGACGGAGGCTCTTGAACTGTCAAAAAGAAAGGTGGCGGCGTTGGAGAATGCCGCAGAGCTGAAGGACCGAATGCTTGAAAAGGCTAGTGGGCTGGCAGATGACGCAAATGTAGCCTTGGCACCCAAACGTAGCCTTCGCCCCACAGATGCTCAATTGCTTGATGACGAGGATGAAGGGGTGCGCAGGGTCTCTTCAAATGAAATAAGGGATCTCAGGGCGATGCTTGAAGAGGATGAGCGCACCGCGGTTCCGCCAAAGTCGGGACAAGCGGTCGCAGAGGGCAAATCCTCGGCAAGGTTTGATGGCGCGAAGGGTGAAAAGAAGGAAGCCAAGAGGCCCGATCTTAAGGTTCCCGAGACATACACGGTGGAGGATGGCGACACATTGATGCGCATATCTGCGAAATTCTATGGCACGCGAACCAGGTGGCGTGAGATTCGCGAGGCGAACAGAACCGTCATCTCGCCTGATGGACGCGTCCGTGCCGGACAGGTGATAAGGCTTCCCTGATTTAATGTTTTGCATGCTGAAGAAGAATCGCATATGTACGGAACTTGTTACCGACGAGCACGAATACACGTCTGTAGATATTCCCTGGGAGATAGATTCCGGCGATGGATCTAAACTTTTCCGGTATCTTCGAAGTGGCGGTGTGCGCGCTTTTGGGTGCACGAGCCATGGGGCCGCGAGAATCCGCAGGCAAACGCGATTCCTGACCGTGTTTCTGGTGTTTGCGGTCATATGGTTTGTTCTTTGGCTGTTCTGAACGATTCAGGGAGTTCATCTCGCATGGCAGAAGCGACCAATAAGACGACTACTTGGAGTGATGTGATCGGTCTTGCCGCCGGCTATCTTGAACGGCATGAAGTTCCCGACCCGCATATTGCCGCCGAACTCCTTGCCGCTCGCCTTTTGCGCAGCGGCCGTGGCTTTCTGGCTTCGCATATGCAGAAGACGGTGCCGGAGGCGCATTTGGAGGCCATGCGCCGAGGAATGATGCGGCTTGTAAAGGGCGAGCCAGTGCAGTATGTGCTTGGCGAGTGGGATTTCCGAACACTGACGCTTAAGTGCGACAGGAGGGCCCTTATACCGCGCCCCGAGACGGAAGAGCTTGTGGAAAGGGTGCTCAAGCATCTCCGGGCGAACTATGGGCCGTCCGGAAAGGCTCCGTTTGTGGTCGACGTGGGAACAGGCAGCGGATGTATAATCCTGAGCCTGGCGAAAGAGTTCGGACATGGCGTGTTCCTTGGCACTGACATTTCTGCCGAGGCCATATCTCTCGCAAGGGAGAATGCCGAGTTATGTGACTTGAAGGATGCCGTTAGCCTGGTGGTGTCTGACGGCCTTGACGAATTTGATCCCGAATCGGTTGATGTGATAGTTTCTAATCCGCCATACATCACGTCCGCAGACTGCGAAAGTCTCGATCCGCGTGTCAAGGATTTTGAGCCGCGGAGTGCGCTCGATGGCGGTGTTTCCGGTTTGGACTTCTATGAGCGTTTCATTGGCGACGCAATGAACGTCCTCAAGCCTGGCGGCGCGCTTTTCTTTGAGATTGGCGAGGGACAGGGCGAAGCCTTGCGTGAGATGTTCGAGTCGTATGGATTTAGGGATGTGCTGATCGAGAGGGACTTTGCCGGACATGATCGCTATGCTTCCGGCAGACTCTGTCAATTGGCCTGATCCCAAACTCGCCTCCATCCGCGCCGCGGATTCCGCTTTATGCCATCGGCATTGTTGCTCATGTTGTCGCATGTGGAGCCTTCATATGCAACATCCTGGAGGTCTTTTCTGCGTATGTCACTGCTCCTGCGCTCCGCATTTGAACTGTTCCAAGGGGCATATCCGGTTTTGAAATCTACACGACACAAACACGGAGAATTATGGTACAATATGTGCTTTCTTGAGAGAAATGCACCCTTGAACAAAGGCGGGAGACATGGCGAAATATTCCCCGGACAAAGTGAGCCGCGCAAGCGGTCGCCAGAGGGGTGCGCCTCGTTCGTCTGCAATTTGCAGTAGTTCCGATATTTTGATTGCATCGTCCCCCTGTCTTCTCTCTCACTCGCTTCCCTGTCCGCCCGATTGATTGGCTCTGGCAATTTATGGTATCATCCCGCTTTAGGCAATGAAGTTCGATAATAGCTACCTGGCGGTGTACAAGCCAATTGATTCGTTCGACTTGGCTTGGGGCATCAAGGTGACGGATGCTGGTTTCACCAATATCCGCCAGGGCGACGCATATCCTCCTTCACATCATCCTCGCGCATTCATGTTCAGATGGGAGAAGGGGCGTCGTCTGGAGAACTACCAGATTGTTTTCATCGGGCATGGAAGGGGGGAACTGGAGACCGAGCATGGCGGGCGTGTCGATATTGAAGCAGGCGACGTGTTTGTTCTCCACCCGGGAGAGTGGCACAGGTACCGCCCCGATCCCAGGACGGGATGGACCGAGCGCTGGTGCGGATTCACAGGGTCTTATGCGGCCCGGATCGCAGGCGCGTTTTTTCCGCTGAAGCATCCCGTTCTGAAGGGCGCCGATTCCACCCGGATTCGGCGTCGCCTGCGTACAATCGCGGAACTGTTCAATCGCGGGCAGACAGCGCTTGTGCCTTCGCTTGTCGCGGAATCCGTAGGCCTGTTGGCTGATTTGTCTCCACTGGGCGTTGCAAGAGGCCGACCGTATTCAGACGCGATAGATAAATCCTGCGACGAGCTGCTGAGACTCAGCGCCAAAAATGTCGACCTTGAAGAAATGGCGCTGCGCCACGGCATGAGTTATCCGCTCTTTCGCCGCGAATTCAAGGCGCAGACAGGCTTTTCCCCTCATGCCTATGTAATCGCCTTTCGGCTAAATAAAGCGAAGTCGCTCCTGAGGAACAGCGAAATGTCAATCCGGGGAATAGCCAAGGCGATAGGCTTTTCGTCGCTTGCCTACTTTTCGGCCGTATTCCAGCGGCACGAGGGCGTTTCGCCGCGTGAATGGCGGTCGAAGAACGGCCTCTGACCTTGATGCGGCATGGAAGAGCCGTAGCAAAAATCTAAACTTTGTAGCAGAAATTGTGTCTATCATGCTGCATTGCCCTGTGGTACAATGCCGGCTGTCAACTGACGAAAGGTTGTTCATCGTCATTCGAGGACTCGAGATGGGATCAGAAGATTTGTTTCATAAGTGTAAAATTGGGCGCGTGCGCGTCGGACTCTACACGACGGGGCTCAAGGCGTACTGGCCGCAGTTCGCCGGGCTGAAGGAACGGCTCGAAGGCTACGGGCGCTTTGTCGCCGGGGAGCTTTCGTCTGTCGCCGGGGCGGAAGTGTTCAACTTCGGCCTCGTCGATTGCTCCGAAAAGGGGATCGAGGCCGGCGAATACTTCCAGCGCAATCTCTGCGACATCGTGTTCCAGCACATCGGCACGTATGTGACAAGCGATTCCGTCCTGCCGGTCCACCAGATCTGCAAGGCGCCGACGATCATACTCAACCTCCAGCCGTCCGTGCAGGTGAACTACGCGAAGACGACGACCGGCGAATGGCTCGCACACTGCAACGCCTGCCCCGCGCCGGAAATCGCCAACGCCTTCAACCGCGCCGGGATTCCGTTCCGCGTGGTATCCGGACTTCTCGGACTCGGGGAGACGCCCGCGGTTTCGATGGCGGACGAGACGACCGCCGGCCGGCCGGAGGCCGTGCGCGCCTGGCGCGAAATCCGCGAATGGGTGCGCGCGGCGCATGTCAAGGCCGCGCTGTCCCGCGCGCGTTTCGGCTTCCTCGGCAACAACTATTCCGGAATGCTCGACATGTACTCCGATTTTACGATGCTCCAGGGCGCGACGGGAATCCACGTCGAATTGCTTGAAATGTGCGATCTCGCCAAGCGCCTTGCAACCGTTTCGGATGCCGATGTCTCCCGCAAGTTAGACGAGATAAAGGACATGTTTGAGATATCGGAGGATTCTCCTTCCGATCCGCTTGCACACCGCCCGACGCAGGAACAGCTAGACTGGAGTGCGCGCGTCGCTGCCGCGCAGGAACGCATGGTAACGGACTTCGGCCTCGACGCGCTCGCCTACTATTACCACGGCGCGGACGGCAACGACTACGAACGGCTCCAGAGCGGCTTCATCGTCGGTCATTCGCTCCTTACGGCGCGCGGCGTCCCCTGCGCCGGCGAGGGCGACCTCAAGACCGCGCTCGCCATGAAAATATGCGATATCCTTGGTGTTGGCGGCAGTTTCTGCGAAATCGTGACTACGGACTACCTGCGCGGCACGATTCTTATGGGGCATGACGGGCCTTTCCATCTTGCCATCGCAAAAGGCCGTCCCATCCTGCGCGGTCTCGGCCTCTACCACGGAAAGCGCGGCAGCGGCGTATCGGTCGAGGCGAAAGTGAAGGACGGCCCCGTCACGACGCTCGGTGTCACGCAGACGGCGGGCGGTCGCCTCAAATTCATCGTCACCGAAGCCGAGGCCACAGACGACGAAATCATGACCATAGGCAACACTCAGACGCACGTTCGCCTCACGACCGACCCCGACACATGGTACGAACGTTGGCTCATGGAGGCGCCCACCCACCACTTCGCGATGTCCGTCGGCCACAACGCCGCACTCTTCCGCAAGGTTGCCGATCTGTTCGGCGTGCAATTCGTCCAAGTGTAGGTGGCGCGAGGTGATTGGACATATAGAGGATGTCAAACAAAAAGCGATCATGGAAAGCAAGGAGAACATGGGAATCAAAGAGAAAGGATCCGTCGTCGCGACGCTTGCCGCGATGGCTTTGGCATCGTTCTGCACATGTGGCGCAGATGCCGCGGCCTACGGTCCGGCGAGACTTTCTGTCGATGGAGGTTGGTCGGTCAATGTTGTCAGCGGGGATGCTTCTGCGACATTGGCCGTAGACCCGCCTCGGCGAATAGCTGTTTATGATGAACGCCATGACGCATTGCCGGTGTTCAATCCAAAGAAGGCGGGATATGCCCGTGGATTGCGCCTGAAGGGCATTCGCGCCTGCGAATGTAGCGTACTCTTCGCGCTTGACGCTTCATCAGTAGAAGTTCACACGATTTCCGATGGGCTGGTTCTGAAAAAGGACAATGACTATCGTCTTGACCCGCGGTGGGGCACGTTGGGCTGGGTTGACGAGAATGCAAAAAAACGGTTCGGCGCGGTGTCTGTTTCGTATGTCTTTTTGACAAGGCGAATCGATTCCGTCGTGCGATGTGCGGGCGGGAAGATTGTCCTGAAAAAAGGTTCGCCGCACGTTGCCACGCCGCGTCCGCCCACACTCTCCAGCGGGGAAACGCTTCTCGGGAATGTCTTTGTCGATGCGCAGACCGCCTCGCTGGGACCTCGGAACTTGTTCCCGGTGATTGAATCGGCTCCGAAAATCGCGAAGTCAGTAGCGCCGCCGGCCGAGAAACTGCTGCCGCGCACATGGGCAAAACTCAACAATGGCGGACAGGTCACCATTCTTGCATGGGGCGACTCTGTGACGGACGGCTTTTTCCTGCCTGTCTCGGACAAGTGGCAGGAACAGTTCGTCAGGCGCTTACGGAAACTGTTCCCCAAGGCGGACATACGCCTTGTTTCCAACGGGTGGTCCAGGCGGCGGTCAAACCAGTTCCTTGCGGCACCTCTTGAAAGTCCATACAATTTTACGAACAAGGTCGCAGGCGTGAAGGCCGATTTGGTCATCAGTGAATTCGTCAATGACTGCCGTGAAGGGGAAGGTATCGTCCGGCGCGATTATCCAACGTACCTCAAGGCGTTTCGCGAGGCGGGATCTGAATGGATAATCATGACGCCACACTATGTTCGGCCAGATGGAATGGGTTTCAAGAAGTGCCAGCAGACAGATGACGATCCGCGTCCGTTCGTGAAGGCGTTACGGGCCTTTGCAGACGAGAACGGCATTGCGCTTGCGGATGCGTCTCGTCGCTGGGGGCATCTCTGGCGGGAGGGGATCCCGTTTGCGACGATGTTTGTCAACGACATCAACCATCCTGTTGCATCGGGCATGACAATATTCGCCGATGCGCTGATGGAAGTGTTCGGCGGTGACGAAAGGTAAGCGCCATATGATGGATGCCTATGTCGATGATTGAATGGATGGTACATGAGCATGAAACGAATTGATTTTTCGTGCAGGGCGTTTTTGTCCGGTGGTGCTGCGGCGTTTGGCTCTCTTTTCGGAGTGAGGCAGTTCGCGTTCTCCAAGCCAGGGAAATGGACTGTGCCTGCATTCTTGACGCTTTGCGCAATGCCGCGCTTTTCCGCAAAGTCGCCGACTAATGGGAATCCCTTTTGTACAGGTGTAAGAAGAACGGGAAAGGCTATGGGAAATATAATATACGGCAACAGGCAAGCCATGGCGTGCGCGGCGCTCGCCGCCCTGCTGTTCGCCGGTGAGGCCGATGCCGGGCTATACGAAAATTTCGCCCGACCGCAGGGCGCGGCGCGGGAGAACACAGGTCCGCTCTTCTGGATGCACGGCACGGAGACGGAGGCGCAGCTCAGGGAGTATGTGGGACGCGTCGCCGAAAGCGGACAGGGCGTTCTTACGATCGAGTCGCGCCCGCA